>NZ_JAEQDE010000001.1:0-2085 GCF_020737865.1 Microcoleus sp. PH2017_35_SFW_U_B | reverse complement strand
GTCCAAATCTTAAGGTACGTAGTTGCGCTTGAGCGCTCTTTCGGAGATTGTGGAAAAGAGCGCTTAAGCGCAACTACGTACCTAATTGAAGCGCTCTTTCGGAGATTGTGGAAAAGAGCGCTTAAGCGCAACTACGTACCTAATTGAAGCGCTCTTTTAGAGATTTTGCAAAAGAGCGCTTAAGCGCAACTACGTACCTAATTAAAGCGCTCTTTTCTAGATTTTGCAAAAGAGCGCTGAAGCGCAACTACGTACCTAATTGAACGGTTGATGATGTGGATTAATTGCGGTGATTGTTGGTGTACCGAATTCGGGCTCCGGCCCACTGAAGTTTTTCCCTCAATGTGCCGTAATAAGAATAGTTTTCCCGCAAAATGATAAATTTGGCTTCGCAGTCTGCCATCCGCACATCTACGCGCTGTCCGGGCCAAATTGCTGTAGCTAAAATGCCGTCCATCCAGAGTTTTGTACTGAGTTCGTAATCTGCTAAGGGCCAAATGCTGACGACGGAACCGGGCGGCAAAACTACAGCCCGGCTGGATAAACTTAAAGGGCAAATCGGAGTAACTGCGATCGCATCCATTCCCGAGTGGATAATCGGCCCGTTGGCAGATGCGGTGTAGCAAGTCGAACCGGTAGGGGTTGCCACAATTAAACCGTCGCCTTGATATTGATCGACTACTTCGCCGTCAACTTCCATTTCTAGAATACAGCTCGGCATTCGATCGGCAGAAGCAGGTTTGACACACATTTCATTAAGTGCCAAAAATCGATCGCTTTCCGGTTCAAGATTAGTTCTGTTTCCCTCAAAAACCGCCGCCTGCAACATCATCCGCTTCTGCACGGCATACCTATCTTCGGCTAGTCTGTCCCAAATCTCCTCAGTATTTTGGAAATCCTCAAAAGACTCGGTTAAAAAACCCAGATGTCCGCCTACATTCGCAGCTAAAATCGGGATGCCGTCAGCAGCCAAATTCCGCGCAGCAGCCAGGGCGGTACCGTCGCCGCCGAGAACTACGGCTAGATCGATCGGGCTGTTACTAGAAGCTAAAAACACCGGATACGGGTTATCTTTCGGGCCGCTGGGGCCCATTAAAACTTGACATCCGCGACTTTCTAACTGGCGGGCACATTGTTCTGCCCACCGCTGGCTGAGGGTGTCTCGGGCTTTGTGGGCGATAATTACTTGTTTTAGTTGCACAATTAATTTGGGATTTGGGATTTGGGGTTTGGGATTTTAGACTGAACTAAAAAATCTCAAAATGTTCGATCGCACAAATTGATTTCGGACATCATTTTAGATATTAAACTATTCTTGAAAATTGCGAGGCATAGCCAAAGCATCTGCGTTCCTCGGCAGCGCCGGGGAACGAGAATTCCCCATTGTTTAATCGAAAATCGCCCATCGAAAATGGTATTGATTACCCATCAATACTTCGGGATTTGGGCTGCGGCCAAATAATGCTGGTATCGGAGGCGAGGATGCGAGAAACTGCGATCGCCCCAAAACGGTTGAGGTGGCTGGGATCTAAGAAATAGTCGTTGCGATTTGGCCACCGCTGGGACAAGTCGCGGAAGGCGAATCCTTTTTGTCGCGAGAGTTGCTGCATTCGTTGTCTAAACTGCTGTTCTGCCCACCGACGAGTTGGATCTAGGTAGTCGTCGGTGAGGGGCAAATTGACGAAAATTAGGGGGATTTTCCGAGTTTTGGTAAATGCTACGACTGAATTAAAGGCTGTTGCTTGTTTGCCGCTGAGGTTGAAGTCTTCGTAGTCGCGATCGTACTTGCCTGAAACGTAAGCGCGTTGTCGATAATATGTGTTGGGATTGTAACTTCCTGATATAGGCATGAATCCGTTAGAGTCGATCGCATCTGCCAATTCGCTGACTTGTCTAATTGCTATTTTTGTTTGTGATACTGCATTCTGGGCAACAGGCAAGATGCCTGTTCCACTGTTGAGTAATTTGACTGTGGGGAGTAGGGGTTGGGCATCTTGCCCGCCCCAGTCAGCAACAGGCAAGATGCCTGTTCCACTGTTGAGTAATTTGACTGTGGGGTGGGCATCTTGCCCGCCCCAGTCAGCA
>NZ_JAEQDE010000112.1:0-18448 GCF_020737865.1 Microcoleus sp. PH2017_35_SFW_U_B | reverse complement strand
TCCGTTGGTGCCGCACCCTTAGAAGTATTGAAAGAGTATATTAGAAATCAAGAAAAGCCGTCCTAAAAGGACGGGGCTTGTATCCCATTTTCTTGGTCACTCAATCGCAATGAATGAATCCGTGTATGCAAAGCATCAGGCAACTAATACTCGTATCGCGACAATAGACAGCATGACGAATCGCCAATTGCCTCTAGAAGGTGCGCTCAAAGCTTTAGTAAGAATCGGAATTACGCCCGAGACGTTAGCACTTGTAAGTGAAATTTATGGGCTACAGATAGATGATTTACTGTCCTTGATTACACCTTGACATCTAACCCCCCTCCCTAACCTTATTCGCCCTTAACTGGGCGGTTTTTTGTACCTGTTCTCCCTCTATTCCCAGCTTGGCTAGCCAGCGCCGGAATAGGGGGCAGGCAAAACAAAACCCGTCCGGTTAAGGGCGGGTCATAAATCTTAACATTAGGGGCGGTTATGCCTCTTTTTTTTCGTTAAACTGAAAGACGAGATGAGCGAAAAATGAGCGGAAATCATCAACCAGAGATTGAGTGAGATTCCTAAATGGCGTAGCCATAAGCTGTCTGAGCAATGGGCGGAGAGAGAATCGAACTCTCATACCTTTCGGTGTCAGATTTTGAGTCTGATGCGTCTACCAATTTCGCCACCCGCCCTTTTTGGTGGTTTCACCATCATAACACGCCGATCGACTTTCTGCAAGCAAAGATTCATAATTTTTTGAACTTGCCCAGCGATCGATCTCTTTGGCGCGCAATACTGGTACAGGATGGGACAACTGAGCCGTTTGAGCTTGCTTGAGCATTTCCCCGAGTTCAGTGCTGCTGAGGTCGTCGTAGGCCCGCGCTTGCGCCAAAAACGCATCGAGATTCAGTTTCGGTGCTAACGTCGGCGAACCTCCGGCCAGTTTCATCAACACCGATGCTACCACTCTGGGGTCTTGGGTGGCGAGTAAGGCGGCGCGATCGCACGTAAATTCTGCACAGCGCAACCATTCCAACATTTGCGTCTGCAAACCCTGGGCGAATACGGTTCCCAAAGGCGAAATTTGACCGGCGGCCAATACAATTAAATTAGCCAGAGTCAGATAAACTCCGTGTTCGCACTTCAAATGTCCCAACTCGTGAGCGATTACGGCTTTCACTTCCTCGTCGGTGAGCAAATCAATCAGCGAAGTGTGCATCACCACAAACGGCTGTTTTCCCCGCATCGCAAAGGTGTAAGCATTGGGCATCGGATGCTGGCGGACATAAAGCTGCGGTACTTCCAAATCCAGAGTTTTGCAAGCATCCACTAGCAATTGATGCAGGTGCGGCAGTTGATTTTCGCTGACTAGGACGCTGGAAGCCAGATTTTCGAGCATGAAAAACTGTTCGCCAAGTTGTCCCAGCAACTGCCGCACCATCAAATCTAGTCCGGGCAGTTGTTTGAGCGCGTTGGTGGCTTCCAAGTCCAGCGGGTGCCGAAACTGGTCTGCTTTTAAACCGATGAGGGGGATGTTTAACATTTTAGTCAGTTGGTCATTGGGCAGTTGGCAGTGGTTATTTGTTATTTGTTATTTGTTATTTATTATTTATTAGTTCTCATAACTAATAAATAATAACTCTTCGACCCTTCGACTAAGCGAGCGGGCACCGCAAATAACCGACAACCAATAACAAATAACCACTAACTACTAACTAACAGTTTAAACTCGATCGCACGAGATTGACAGGAGCCTCAGCCGTCGCCGGGTCTGTGCCCTCTTTGACTCGTCGCAACTTGGCTCCCAATTTTTGGAGTTTCATCTCTAACTGCTCGTAGCCCCGATCTAAATGCTGCAAGCTGCTGATGGTGGTGACACCATCGGCTGCAAGTCCCGCGATTACCAAAGCCGCCGAAGCCCGCAAATCTGTTGCGACTACGGGCGCACCCGACAGCATTGGGACTCCGCGCACTACGGCGACATTGCCTTTAACGCGAATGTCGGCGCCCATGCGGTTGAGTTCTGCTACGTGGCGCAAGCGGTTCTCAAATACGGTTTCTTTGATCAAGCTGTCTCCTTCGCTCAGCGTCAGCAAAGCCATAAACGGAGCTTGCATATCTGTGGAGAAACCCGGGTAAGGCAGAGTTTCGATGTCTGTGGCGGTGTGAATTTTGCCGGGAACTATCCGCACAATGTCGGATTCTACGATAATTTTCGCCCCCATTGTCTGCAATTTGGCAATAACTGCGGTCAGGTGGTCGGGAATTACCGACGACAAACTGATTTCTGAGTGAGTGATGGCTCCTGCTAATAAAAATGTTCCGGCTTCGATGCGATCGGGAATAATTGCATAGTCTACCGCGTGGAGTTTCTCAACTCCCGAAATGACGATCGTATTTGTGCCCGCGCCTTGAATTTTTGCTCCCATCGCACGGCAGAAATTCGCCAAATCGACGACTTCCGGTTCTTGAGCCGCGTTTTCAATTACGGTTTCTCCTTCCGCTAAAGTCGCCGCCATCATCAAAGTTTCAGTGGCGCCGACGCTGGGGTAGTCCAAATAAATTTTGGCTCCTTTCAAGCGGCGGTTCGGCCCTTTGACGTAAGCGTTAACAGTACCGTGATCGATGTGGACTTCGGCGCCGAGAGCTTGCAAGCCCCGAACGTGGAGTTCTACGGGCCTCGCGCCGATGGCACAACCACCTGGTAATGGCACTTTGGCAAATCCCAAACGCGCTAGCAGGGGCCCGATGATGAAGAAGCTCGCCCGCAGTTGGCTGACTAATTCGTAGGGGGCTTGAGCATCCAGGAGGTTGCTGGCGTTGATGTCTAAAGTATCGCCATTCTGCTGTACTTTGACTCCTACAGCCGAGAGAATTTGCCCCATGCGGGCGACATCGACCAATGCGGGAACGTTGCGGATGTGGCAATCGTCAGGGCATAGTATAGCTCCTGCCATGACTACTAAGGCCGAGTTTTTGGCGCCGCTGATTTTGACGTGTCCTTTCAGGGGCTGGCGACCCCAAATTTGTAATACTTGTTGGTCGCTTTCTGGTGAAGCGGACAGGTTAGATGAGTTTTGAGCTGGTGTAATGGGTTTGCCCTCCATAATGCGCTTCGTTACTTTATACATTAGTGAAATACCCAAACTAAACGAAATACCGTTATAGTTCGGGCTTCGTGTATCGTTTGCCGTTGCTCTGTTGGGTATACCCATTTCTGGGTATTCGTCACTGAAGACGATCCAAGTCTGACACAGCATCTCTGGCTTTTTACGGCCTTTATCCCGACCTAGGGAATCCACGCAGAAGCCCTGTTTCCCAAGGCAAAAAACTATTTTCGTACAACAAACTTGGATTATATTTTATGGTGGGACGTACCTTACCAACCAGCGGTCTGCTCTTTCCCCTTTTCTCTCGCAGTTGTCCGGGGCCAAGCATTTTACTGCTACTGTAGCCTGTTGTTTGCAGTCGAGTGGGTGGGTCGCAACCACTTATATCTTAGACTTTTGAGGAAATTGTCGCTTTTTTTTCATAGACCTTGCTTAGCTTATATCCCAATGCTGAATTGAGTACAATTACAGCGTGGGACTTACGCCAATTGAGTTAATTTTGGTTCGATTTTACCGGAAAGTTTTTATATGTCCAGGGGGGATGTTAAGAATTCCTGGTATTATACTTGCTCCCATTGTGGCTGGGTGAGGGTTTCAGGTTACGATCGCACGAATAATATCGATCAAGTCCTATGGAGTTATCTGTATCAAGATTTACTTTTGTTTGTGGTTGTCGATCGAGATGCAGATGTGGTGCTATTCTCAATAAGCTATTTTGTAGTACGGGCCGATGGGACGATCGACAAAGGTGTAGGATGTCAACTCGATCGACAATGCCGAGAAGTTCGCACGTTGTCGATCGCCCCAATGCCTGTGCTAACCTGTGACAACACCCTAGAGCCAAAGTTAGTGCTAGCAAATGGTTCACATTAAGCGGATCGAACTAACTAACTTTAAATCTTTTGGCGGCACAACGTCCATTCCCGTGCTGCCTGGTTTTACTGTGGTTTCCGGGCCCAACGGTTCAGGGAAGTCCAATATCCTCGATGCTTTGCTGTTTTGTCTGGGACTTTCGACTTCTAAGGGAATGCGGGCTGAACGTTTGCCGGATTTGGTGAACAGCGCCCAAAATAAGCGCGGTACGATTGAGGCTAGCGTGACTGCTACTTTTGCGCTGGAAGATGTGGGTGATGAATGGTTCGCTCAGGATGAAGATGAGGATGAGGATGAGGTAGAAAAGGCAGCGGATGATTTGTCTGTTGAGTCTGTTGAAGCAGAAGACGTAGAAGCAGTCGAAATTCCAGAAACTGAAGACAACAACGGACAATCATCCAATCCAAAATCCAAAATCCAAAATCCAAAATCGGATGAGTTATCTGTTGAAGAAGTCGAAGAAATAGAAATCGCCACCAGTCAAGAAAACAACGGACAACTACTCGCTAACAATCGAAAATCCAAAATCCAAAATCCAAAATCGGATGAGTGGAGTGTGACGCGCAAACTCCGAGTCACTCGTCAAGGAACTTATACGTCAAATTATTACATTAATGGCGCACCTTGCACGCTGACTCAACTGCACGAACAACTTAACCGTTTGCGAATTTATCCCGAAGGTTATAACGTTGTTTTGCAAGGAGACGTTACTAGCATTATTTCGATGAATTCTAAGGAACGCCGCGAAATTATTGATGAATTGGCAGGTGTGGCTCAATTCGATCGCAAAATCTCTCTCGCACGGCAGAAGTTGGATGAAGTTAAGGAAGTTGAAGAACGCAGCGGGATTGTGGAAAAAGAACTGATTTCTCAGCGCGATAGACTGGCGAACGATCGCGCAAAAGCGGAAAAATATCAAAAGTTGCGGGCGGAATTTCAAGAGAAGTCGCAGTGGGAAATTGTTCTCAAGTTCCGTCAGTTGCAAAAGCAAGAGTGGAAACTGCGCGAACAAATCGAAACGGGCGATCGCAATTCTACATCTCTCACCGAACAATTGCAAGCCATTACCACCCAAATTCAAGCTGCAACCGCTGAACTTGACGCGCTGAATGCTCGCGTTAAAGCTTTGGGCGAGTCGGAATTGTTGGCTTTGCAAGCAAGTATTGCCACTCAGGAAGCGGAACGGCGGCAACTCCAAAATCGCAAACAGGATTTGGAAACAACTGCTGGACAAATGGCGGCTAATATAGCACAAACTGAGGAAGAAGTGCGGCAGTTTCGGCAAAGTTTGGAGCAAATTGAGATTGAAATATCCTATGTGATGTCTCAAATAGGTACTTTTCAGGAACAGCGCGACGCCGCCCAACAAAGTTTAGATCAGAGTCGGGAAGTTGCAAATGCGATCGCCTCGACGGCCGAAGTTTGGGTACAGCAACAAACGGAACTGCACCGCCAAATCGAGACAATTCAGCAAACTTTGGAGCCGCAGCGCACCGAACAAGCTACTATTGGTGAAAGAGCCGATCGCCTGCAAAGTCAAATTCAAGAACAAAACCAATCGCTGCAAGTATTGGAACAGGAAATTACAGCAAAAAAAAATCAGCAATCAAGCCTTGGGGAAACCCAAAAAGTTGCTGCTTTGCAAGTAGAATCGCTGAATCAGATTGTAGTCGCAGCCGAACAAGAATTGCAATTGCAACAGGAAACTCAAACTCGTTTGTTGGAAGAACAGCGGGAAAGACAGCGCAAGTTAGATAAGCTAGAAGTGCAGTTTCAAGCCCAGCAAGAAGCGAGCGGCACGTTTACTGCAAAAATTATCGCACAAAGCGGAATTGGCGGAGTTTGTGGCTTGGTGGCTCAACTGGGCAGGGTGGAACCGCGCTTTCAGTTGGCGCTGGAAATTGCGGCGGGCGGCCGTATGGGTAATATGGTGGTGGAAAATGACAGTGTGGGTGCTGCTGCGATCGAATTGTTGAAGCAAAAACGGGCGGGAAGGATGACGTTTTTGCCTTTGAATAAGATTAGAGGCGGCAGGTTTTCGGTGAATGAAAATTTGCGGCGCGCGGCTGGATTTCTGGATGCGGCTGTGAATTTGATTGAGTGCGATGCGCGCTATCAGGAGATTTTTGCTTACGTTTTTGGCAGTACGGTGGTGTTTAGCAATCTTACTGATGCCCGCCGCTATTTGGGACAGTACCGGATTGTCACTTTGGATGGGGAAATTCTGGAAACTAGCGGCGCGATGACTGGGGGAAGTTCTACTAATAGATCTACTTTGCATTTTGGTACGGTTGATGCTATTGATGCTGCGGATGAAGCGCGGACAATTGCTGCTTTGCAAGAACGTATTGAGGAAATTGAGCGGATTTTGGAACGGTGCAAAATTGCGATCGATCGCGCTGCTGTTGCTGTCAAAACTCGCAGTCAAGAATTGATGGAGGCGAAGCAGAATTTGCGCGAACATCAGTTGCGCTTGGAACAGTTGGAGTCGGAAATAAAGAATTTGCAAGCGCAACAAGAACAAGTGCGATCGCAAATTGCTAAAAATACTCAGGAATTGACTGATTCGCGATCGCGATTGCAGTTGCTTGCGAGGGAATTGCCCGCACAGGAAACTCAATTGCAGCAGTACCGCCAAACTTTGGCGCAGTTGGAAGAGTCGAACAGTCACAGCGAATGGCAGCAAATGCAGTCGGGTTTGCGCGCTCAAGAAGCGCAACTGCAAGAGCGCGAATTGGCTCTGAGAAACGCCCAGCAGCGCCAAGGAGACTTGCAAAATCAATTCGGGCGCTTGGAAGAGAAAATTAAGGAAGGCAGCGAGAAATTGCAGGAATGGCAAGTGCAGCAAAATGCGGGAACTGATGCTGTAAACCGGATTGTTTCGCAGCAGTTAGAACTAGACGCACAGATTGCAGCAGCTAAGGCGGCTTTGGCCCAAATTGAGGAGAAATTGGGTTTGGAGAAGGGAGAACGCGATCGCGCAGAATCGCAACTGCGAGAGCAACATTTGGCAAAACAACAGTTACAATGGCAGTTGCAAAAACTGCACGAAACTCAGCAAGAACGCCGGGAACAATTAGCCGCCGTCCGCACTCTCATGGAAACGCAGCGAGCGGAAATGCCCGATCCGGTGCCGTCGATTCCTGAAAATGTAGAGAAAGCCAATTTGACGGAATTGCAGCAAGAAGTAAAGGCGATCGCCAAACGCATTCAAGCTTTAGAACCGGTGAATATGCTAGCATTGGAAGAGTACAACCGCACTCAAGAACGCCTGCAAGAATTGAGTCAAAAATTGACGACATTGGCAGGAGAACGCACTGAACTTTTGTTGAGAATCGAAAATTTTACCACGCTCAGGCGGCGCGCTTTTAAAGAAGCTTTCGATGCGGTTAACGAGAACTTCCAGACTATCTTTGCGGAACTTTCCGAAGGTGACGGCTATCTCCAGCTAGATGACCAAGAAGACCCCTTCAGCAGCGGTTTGAATTTGGTGGCTCACCCGAAGGGGAAACCCGTACAGCGGCTGGCTTCTATGTCGGGAGGTGAAAAGTCGCTGACGGCGCTGAGTTTTATTTTTGCGCTGCAACGCTACCGCCCGTCTACGTTCTACGCTTTTGATGAAGTGGATATGTTTTTGGATGGGGCAAATGTGGAGCGATTAGCTAGAATGATAAAACGACAGTCTGAACAAGCCCAGTTTATTGTTGTGAGTTTGCGGCGACCTATGATTCAATCGGCTGAGCGTACAATTGGTGTTACTCAAGCACGGGGAGCTTATACTCAAGTCATAGGACTGAAGTTGTAGTCCCGGAGCGTCTGGTGATGAACGTGTTCAGTAATATATGTACTCAATAAATCAGGATTAAACTTAGAATGACATCAGAACAAATCTGCCAACGCTCCGATATTCTCGGCACTCAAGTCATCACCCGCGACAGAGGTAAACGCCTGGGTGTAGTTAGTCAATTGTGGGTAGACATCGATCGCCGGGAAGTTGTGGCGATCGGTCTGCGTGATAATATATTTGCGATCGCTGGACTACCAAAGTTTATGTTCCTCAGTAATGTCAGCGAAATTGGCGACGTGCTGTTGGTGGAAGATGAAAGTGCGATCGAAGATGATGTCGATGTTGAAGTCTACAGCATTTTGATTAACAGCGAAGTGATTACCGAAACCGGCGAACTTTTGGGAAGGGTGCGGGGCTTTAGATTCGACCCGGAAGACGGTAAATTAGTTTCTATCGTCATCGCTTCCCTCGGAATCCCCCAAATCCCCGACCAAGTTCTCAGTACCTACGAGTTGGGGATTGAAGAAATTGTCAGCAGCGGCCCCAACCGCTTGATTGTATTTGAAGGTTCCGAGGAAAGGCTGAGGCAGCTTAGCGTGGGTTTGCTAGAGCGCGTCGGTTTGGGACAAGCACCTTGGGAACGCGACGAGGAGGAACAAGGCTATTATCCCAAACCTGTGGCTACAGACCATCAATTGGGCCCGGGCGTGCGGATTCCTGCACCGGAAATGCGAAGCCGAGTAGCAGCACCCGTGGTAGAAGAGGTTCCTTGGGATGAGGATTCCCAGTGGAATCGCCCACCGGTACGACAGCAGCAGATGCGCGCGATGCCGCAGCCTCAGCAGATAGACGATTATGATGAGTATGAAGAGGATAATTGGGGCGGCGAGGACGATTACGAGGAAGACGAGTACGAAGAGAAGCAGTACAGCCCTCAGGTTTCTCGCCCGAAGGAGCCTGTCGTGGTGGAGTACGAGTACGAGGATGATGTGGAGGCGGATGCTTGGGCTGACGATGAAGCATCGAAGCCTTACCAGGCTCCTCGGGTGAATATCCCTGAGAAGACTAAGACTCCTGAGTACGAGGAAGAGCCTGGTTATTAGGATTAATCCACTGGTTGAAACCAGTGGTTTAACATAGGAAATCCCTGTCCGAGAAAATCCTGGAAAGCCCGCTGTTGCGGGTTTTGTTTTGATATTATGTGATGTGCAGTTGCGTGTTTGTAGTGAGGACTTTAGTCCTCATCTCAAAGGACTAAAGTCCTTTGAGTATAATTAAATTGCATTCATTAACGAGGTAAATTATGCCGCTAACTGCAACCGAATACAAATATGTGGAATTAGATGAGAAGAACGTTCCTCTCATCGCCGGAACCACAATGAAAGTGATTGAATTAGTACAAGCTCATATCGCTTACGGGTGGAGTCCAGCGGAGTTGCACCTCAACCACCGATATTTGACAATGAGCCAAATTCATTCTGCTTTTGCTTATTATTGGGATCACAAACAAGAGCTTGATGCAGATATGCAGCGCAGGTTTGAGTATGCCGAAAAGTTGCGATTAGAGGCTGGCGAATCTGCTTTGGCTAAGAAACTGCGTGCCCAGGGACTAATTAAATGAGCATAGCGCTATATATGGACGAACATATCCACTTGGCAATTACGGTGGGATTGCAGTTTCGGGATGTAGATGTTCTGACGGTTCAAGACGACGGTAGAACAGGTATGCCCGACACTATTATACTCGATCGCGCAGCCGAGCTTCAGCGCGTTGTTTTTACCCAAGATGAGGATTTTTTAGCCATAGCAAACCGTCGCCAGCAAGAAGGAATAAATTTTGCTGGCGTCATCTACGCTCAGCAAAAAAGTGTAACTGTTGGTGATTGTATTCGTGACTTGGAAATCATCGCTAAGGTTAACGAATCTGAAGATTTAGCTAACTGCGTGCAGTACCTGCCTTTGTAGCAAAACCCGAAATAGCGAGATCCCCAGTCCGTGATATCATATCCAGTATTTCATTGGCAATATTCCGGCCGGGGCAGACTTATTAAATCTCTACCTTATATTACAGATACTGGTTAAGTTAGCAAAGGATGTCATTGCGAGCGAGCGAAGCAATCGCAGAGACTATGACGCTTCTCGATTAACTGATGTGCGCGCGGAGCAATTGCTTGTTTAACTGAACAGTATTGGTTTATATTACAGATACTCGTTAAGCCATCCTACAAAAACTATAGATATAAATTCGATCCTGCTTTCGCTCTTTTTCCTCCTCTGAATCCTCTGCGCCTCTGCGGCTCACAAAAAAGCCCCTTCACAAATATATTTAATATCAGCTCAAAAAAAATGAACCGTCAATGCAGAAAACTGAAAAATCAAACAGGAATTTTAATCTATCTCTCTATACTGTTATCATCATCGCTTCATTCATAGCAGTAGGGTATAAGTTCCCGATAGGAGGCAACTTTCCCGAATTGCCACAAATCCAATCGCTGCTCAATCCTGAACTCTACAAAAATGACTATCACGTTCAGGAAATGGTTAAATTAAATCCGAGATACTATTATTATCATATCATTTATTTGTTAGCAAGCCTAGGGTTAAGCATCCCCTTAGTACATTTTATTTATCAATTCCTAGCCTTTAGTTCAGTTATCCTAGCTTGTCGGGCAATTATCAGAATATATACTAATTCACAACTGCCAGTAGCAGCAATGAGTTTCTTGTGTTTAGCCGCATCATTTACAGATGTGGGAAACACGCTGATATTTTCCACAAAATCAGTACCGAGTACCTTCGCAATGGGTGTCGCAATCTGGGGAATTTATTTTAGTTTGCGTCAGAAATGGTTGACTGGATATTTCTTTTTTGGACTGGCTTGTCTGCTGCAATTTTTAGTGGGTTTGCTGCCGGGATTGATGATGGTTCCGGTTTTACTGATAAAATCTGTAAGAGAGCGAAAGTTCAAAACGTTGATTTGGGCGATCGCACTTTTAGCAGCAATGTCAAGTATAGTGTACGTACCCATGTTATTGGCAGGTACTACCGGCACTCAAACCATCGACAATGCCGAGTTTGTATTCATCCACGCCAAAGTCCGCAATCCTCACCACATCCTCCCCTCAAATTGGACTATTGGGAATTGGTTCAACTTTATATGTTTCATCAGTGGCGGCTTGCTGTGCATCAAAAATACCGACTTACTCCAAAAAGAAGACAAGATTAATTTTTACATAATTGTTAGCACGTCAATTTTCGCGCTGTTCCTAAACTACGTATTTGTAGAAGTTTACCCGCTGGCTTTAATCGCCAAACTGCAATTGGCGAGAACTGTTCCATTTGCTCAGTTAATTATATTTATTGCTGTTAGTTTAACCATCGATAGGCTTTACACCAATAAAAAAATAGCTGTTAGCTTGCTGCTGCTATCTGTACTGACTTTGCCTTTTCGAGGTGTAATTTTCCTCGGATTATCAGTTTGGCAAACCAGAAATTACGTATTTCCCAAGAGATACAATATATTGCTGTGGATTTTTACAGCAGTAACGTTGATTTTTAGTTTGATATATCCGGTGACTGATTCGTGGGAAATAATCGGCAATCGCCTAATTAGCATACCTATCCTCTTTTCAATTCTTGCCTTGCCTTTCATTTTAGAACAAACATCTATATCTACACCACTCACACAAATAGTAACCCATATTTTAGCTTTGGCAACTACCGCCATCTTAGTTTTTGGAGTAGGAGGGATTTTACCAAAGCCAATGTTAGAAATATTTCAAAAAAGAGTTAATATTAATGTAGTTCCCAGCGACGACTTAAACAGATTAGCTTTACACTTTTCGCAAATTAGCAATCAAGATGCACTCATATTAATTCCACCTTCAGTTACCAGCTTCCAGTTTTACTCTCAGCGAGCTATAGTAGTTAATTTTAAGAACTTTCCCTTGACAGAAACAGGAATCAAAGAGTGGCAAAATCGCATGGAAGCCGTTTTAGGAGTTCCCTTAAATCCGCAAATGATTTGGGGAGGGAACGACTTATTCAGCCGTCGCAGCAGTACAGATTTAGTCAAAGTAGCCCAAAAATATCATGCCGATTATATCCTGACTCGCAGCGATTGGCATCCAAACATTGAAGGAGAAATAGTAGATAAACAAGGTAAATGGATAATCTTTAAAATCCGATAATATCAAATGTGTTTCAACCGCAATTTCCCGGCGAATAGAATTCGCGGCTATACAAACAAAGTCCGCGCAACGCGAGACTGAAGAAAAAGAGAGAGAATTTTACTCGTTACCAGTTCATTTAGTCGGGCGTTGCGCCGACTTTGTTTGTATAGAAGCGGTTTCAACCGCCGAATCTTATCAACAGTTAAATATCAAAACCCGAATCATCAATAATTTCGCAAATCTGCTTATCCACATAATCAGCAGCCACATTCCGCGCAATCAACTCAGCTAAAATCCCCAAAGAAATCAACTGCACCGACAGAATTGTACACAAAATCCCAAAAAATAGCAAAGGTCGATTCCCGATCGGCCCAAAGTGCATCCCGGCTAAATTCAGAAACCAAATCACAATCAAATAACTCAGCGAAAAAGTTCCCACCAAGCCAAAACACAACCCCAATCCGCCAAACAAATGACCCGGTTTGTGCAAATATTGCGTCGTCGCCAACACCGTCAACAAATCAATAAATCCCCGCGCGTAGCGTTCCCAGCCATAATTGGATTTGCCATGTTTGCGCGGATGGTGTTCGACAACTACTTCGCCAATTTTAAAACCTAAATTATTTGCTAATGCTGGAATATAGCGGTGCAATTCCCCGTACAATTTAATCGAATGCAAAACCTCCCGGCGATAAGCCTTGAAACCGCAATTCATGTCGTGCATTTGCACCCCAGTCAGCAAACACGCAACTGTATTAAACAAGCGGGAAGGTAAAGTTTTAGAAAGCGGGTCGTTGCGCTTTCTTCGCCAACCGGAAACTAAATCAAATCCCAATTCTAAATGATCTAAAAATTTGGGAATTTCGGCGGGATCATCCTGTAAATCTGCATCGAGAGTAAAGATAATTTTCCCTGCTGCATTGCGAAATCCTGCTGAAAGTGCGGAGGATTTGCCAAAGTTGCGGCGCATTCTTATCGCTTTAATTCGTTGGGGAAATTGAACAGCTAAATCGACAATTTCTCGCCAAGAAGCATCGCGGCTACCATCGTCTATGAAAATAACTTCGTAACTTGCGATTCCTGTTTGGGACATGACGATGGTAATTTTTTCAAACAGTAATTTCAGTGTTGCTTCTTCATTGTGAACGGGAATTACAAAGCTGAGATCTTTTTGCATAGCTGATTTTTGTAAGTGTTATTGATTAGAGAAGATTGCAAAAGTCCTTTTAATCATTTTTGGGGGACGGGCTAGAAGCCCATCCCACAATTTTTTGTTTTATTGTGGGATGGGCTTTGAGCATCGTCCCAATTATTTTTGCAAGATGTCTATCGCTTGGGAGTTTCGCAAAGCTACCCAACCTTCGCGGTTTTTGAATGAAGCATAGGCTGTCAATAATTTATCGGTTGGCGATGTTTGAATGTATCCTCTCCAAGCTGCGGATTCGTAGGCTACCCCAAATAAGTTAACTAAGTCGGGGCGGGGAAATCCTGACATAGCGAAACCTCGAACTACATTTTCTTGGTTGAGAATGACAATACATTTTACATGATTTTCGGGATCTCCTACCCAACCAATTACTCTGGCGGCGGCTGGTGCGAGTTTGGTGATTGTATCAAAATATCCGGGTACTCCGTCTTTGGGGGCTGAGAGTAAATTCGGGTCGATTTTTGTGTCTAATGCTGCACAAAAGTTGTATTTTTTGATGTCTCGATTGAATGGTACTAAGTTGTTAGTTTTTAAGGCATCGATTAACCCGACAAATGCGGCGGGTTTGTTTCCTACTCTCTCTTTAATTAGGGTGATGTCGGTGATGCCTAATTGCAATGATAGTGCTACTAGCGGTTGATAGGTTGCTCTGCGGGCGATCGCCATTGCAGTTTCGCCGCCCACCCCGTACATTAAAATCACGGCGGCTGTCACGACTGCAAACAGCGGTGTCAGCCATCGTCCTTGGATTCTCGGTTTCGGCTGCAACTCGCGCACCGCAAGCACTATGAGGATAATTGTACTCATCCAAAACAAGGCTGGGAGTGTGGCGTAGCGGGAAGCGGTAGCCTGTTCGACTCCAAATCCCGATCGACTAACTGCGGCCATTAAAGCCGTTTGCAGGGTGTACAATTGGATGGACAGCCAAGGCAGCCAATTTTGGCGATTTCCTACAGGATAGCCAAGCTGCACAGACTTTTTTACCAATAGCCAATAACCCACAAAACCCGTTACAGCAATCAAACCAATTATACCAATAATTGACGCAACAATAATGTTTTCGGTAAAAATACCCCCGAGATAAATCGGAATATATTCGAGAGTTTTCAGCGGATTGATTTTAGTTAAAGAAGGATGATTGGACGGAGTTTTGTAAGTTAAGAAATAAATACCAATCACCGCAATCGAAGCAGCAAAATACAAATAAGTTATCCGCCGAGGAAACCGAAGCACAATCGCAGCCCCACACAATATCGGCCACAAACCTAAAGGAGTGCTGTAACTAATACAACCTAAAATCCCAAAAACAATACTACCAATTACCCACTTGTTTTGTTGCCATCCCTCATTCCCAATCTTTGCCGGAGAATGAATACCTAAAGGTTGTGCTTCTCTGCTATTTAATAATAAATTAACATAGGATTGCAAACAAAATATCGAACAAATTACAAATAAATTAGCAATAATCCAGTGGACGCCACTGAATCCCCGCATCCAGTTGTGTGCCGCCGCCGGAGTAAAATTAAAAATAGAAATACACAGGATGACTGAGATAAATTGTAGTGGAAAATTCCTTAATCTTAAAGGTAGTAAAGCAATCAAGACATAGCACTGAATCCAAGCCAAAAACCAAGCAATCAAACATAAACCAATATTTGAACCTTGGGTGATAATAATATTCAAGCCATAGATAATCGCCGGAATCAAGACAAAATGCTCATTCGCCCGAAATATCCAATTAAAAGGATTTGTAGAGAAACCGTCTACTGAATAAAAATTCCAAGTCATCCACCAATAATCAAAATTAGACAAGTCTCCCGCTTGGGATATCAAGTACAAAATATATGACGCTGGTATGAGAATGCCGATAACTGAGGTGATAATTAAAACATATTGGTTCTTGATTTTCATGAATTCGGAGATAGATATTTTTAAAGATTTACTCAATTATTTATTTCACTTATTTAATGGTTGTTAGCCCCTACCTAGAAGGCAAATTGTTTTTAAGGCGGGGTTTAAATCCCGTCTTAAAAACTTCGGGCATCTGTCACTCGCACATCTGTCAACTGTCAACTGTCAACTGTCAACTGTTTAACCAGCATTTGTCTGAGCCCTTGCCGCCAGTGGGGAGGATAGGTTCCCAGAAGTGCTGATATTTTTACTGTGGAAAGTACAGAAAAAGCGGGACGTTTTGCGGGTGTGGGATATTCGGCGGTGGTGATGGGAATTACGCGCTTAATTTTGAGGGGAAAGCCGAGTTTCTCTGCTTCTTCAAAAATGGCGATCGCAAAATCGTACCAACTACACACACCGCTGTTAGTATACTGGTAAGTCCCAAAACTTTCTAGCCCAAGCAGAGGGATGATTTGGGCAGTTGCAGCCCCCAAATCTGCCGTCGAAGTTGGACTTCCAATCTGATCTGCTACTACCCGAAGTTCTTCCCTATCTTTGCCCAATCTCAGCATGGTTTTGACAAAGTTGCCTTTGCCGCCGTTACCGTAAACCCAGGCGGTTCTAATAATAATATGTCGGTTTCCCGCTTTTCTAATTGCTTCCTCGCCTGCTAATTTGGACTTCCCGTAAATTCCCAATGGGTTTGTAGAATCTGTTTCGAGATAGGCAGAACCGCTGCTACCATCAAATACGTAATCAGTGGAAAAGTGGATTAAACTTGCTCCCAGTTTCTCACATTCTTCGGCGAAGATTCCGGGTGCGATACCGTTGACTGCGTGGGCTAAGTCTGCTTCGGTTTCGGCTTTGTCCACCGCAGTGTAAGCGCCGGCATTCACTACTACATCCGGTTGAATGTCAGCCATTGCTTGACGGATGGTTTCGGGTTGGGATAAATCGACGGAAGTGCGATCGACTGAAATGACCTCTCCCACAGATAATAGTATGGGCTGTAATTCTTGAGCTAGCTGTCCGCTACCGCCTGCGAGTAAAATTTTCATTATCTAAAACACTTGAGCTCTTTTCAATGTTTGTCCGGCTTTGTCTTTAGGTGATAAAATTGGTTCGGCACCATCTAGCGGCCAGGCGATCGCCAAATCAGGATCATTCCATACAATACACCGCTCGTGTCCCGGTGCATAGTAGTCTGTAGTTTTGTACAAAACCTCAGCAATGTCTGATACTACTAAAAAACCGTGAGCAAATCCCGCCGGCACCCAAAATTGCCGCTTATTTTCAGCACTAATCAAACAGCCCACCCACTGTCCGAAAGTCGGCGAACTTTTTCTAATATCCACCGCCACATCATATATTTCGCCCGCAACAACCCGCAGCAATTTACCTTGAGGGTGCTGCATTTGGTAGTGCAAACCGCGCAGCACATTTTTAGAAGACTTGGAATGATTGTCTTGCACAAAATCTGCCGTCACGCCTGTTTTTTCGACAAAAGCTTGGTGATTGAAACTCTCAAAAAAGAAACCGCGATCGTCTCCGAAAATTTTAGGCTCAATTATCAGAACATCCGGTATTTCTGTAGATATAACATTCATAGTTGGCTGTATCGCGTGATAAACTTATACTCAGTCTATGCTATCTTACTATGAAAACTGACACATATCTCAAAAAATTGTATGCAAACCGATTTGATTCCCGACAGATGCAAGCCAAGGTGGCACTTTGGAAAGTTTTAATTGACGAATTTTTACAAGATTATGTTCCTCCAGAATCGGCTGTTTTAGATATTGGCGGCGGTTACTGCGAGTTTATCAATCAAATTCGAGCGGGCGAAAAATGTTTAATTGACCTGAATCCCGATTCCAAGTTATTTGCTGATGCTGATGTCAAGGTGCTGAATATTGATGTGCTTAATTTAGATAATTATACTTCTTTTAACGAACAGTTCGATCGCATTTTTATCTCGAACTTTTTTGAACATCTCCGCAGCAAAGAAGAACTTATCCAAATTATCTCATTTTGCTTTGAAGCACTGAAGCCGGAGAGTTCTCTCTTAGTTATCCAACCAAATTTTAAATATTCTTTCAAAGAGTATTACGATTTTATCGACCATCAATTACCGATTACCCATTTATCGCTGCAAGAGCTTTTACAAACTGTCGGGTTTGAAATAGACCTAATTATACCGAGGTTTTTACCATTTTCGACGAAAGGGCGGCCGGCTTCGCCTTTGATGTTAAAAATTTACTTGAAATTGCCTTTTTTGTGGCGGTTTTTGGGAGGGCAAATGTTTGTTAAAGCATCGAAACGAAACAATTGAGGCAAAAACTCACGATCGCAATATTATGCCCGATCCGACTGAATTCGATCGCCAATAAGTGCGATCGCCCTTAATATTATACCAGAACAGGTTGATGAAATTAGGTAGAAACCGGGTTTTTGGCAAAATCCCCATCGCAGCCTTAAATCTCCGAAAAACCCGGTTTCTTTAAATTTGATCGCCCTCCAAAATCTGCCGGGGCGGGTTTATGAAATCAATCGTATTGTATCGTAAACCTTGGCGAACCCGCCCCTACGAAAATCAGATAAAAATTGGTTCAATCGCCCGAATTTAACATCATAAAATGTTCGGTAAATTCACAATTATTGTAGGGGCGGGTTCGCCAAGATATCCGATCGAAACTATCAATCTATGAAACCCGCCCCCACCCAACAAATAAGCCCGTGAAGCGAAGCTATCCCGTAGGGAATCGCCCTTATTATTGCATCTCTACAAATCTGGATCGCACACAGCCCCTAAAGATGCGATCGTCGCTTTTTCAGCCTCCGTCAAACCCGTAACGCCCGCGATATTCATACCCTCATAAGGTCCTTCAGCTATCAGCGTTTTGATGCACTCACCAGTCTTGACATCCCAAAGCTTAATAGTTGCATCAAAGCTGCCACTAGCCAAAATTTTACCGTCTGGACTGAATGCAACTGAACTTGCAGTATCGCTATGACCTTGAAAAGTTTGAAGGCATTCACCGCTGTGGCAATCCCATAATTTTATAGTGCGATCGGCACTGCTACTAGCCAGGGTTTTACCATCTGGACTAAATGCAATCGACCATACAAAATTGCTATGACCTTGCCAAGTTTCAAGGCATTCACCGCTATGGCAATCCCACAACTTTACAGTTCGATCGGCACTGCTACTAGCCAGGGTTTTACCATCTGGACTAAATGCAATCGACCATACAAAATTGCTATGACCTTGCCAAGTCTCAAGGGATTCACCACTGTGGCAATCCCACAACTTTACAGTTCGATCGGCACTGCTACTAGCCAAAGTTTTACCGTCTGGACTAAAGGCAACTGAATTTACCAAATCGCTGTGACCTTGCCAAGTTTGGAGGCATTCACCAGTTTGGCA
>NZ_JAEQDE010000029.1:0-92901 GCF_020737865.1 Microcoleus sp. PH2017_35_SFW_U_B | reverse complement strand
GCCCACACCAACTCCGGCGCCAACTCCGACACCCGCGCCGACTCCCACTCCCACACCAACTCCGGCGCCGACACCAACACCCGCGCCGACTCCCACTCCGACACCAACTCCGGCGCCGACACCAACACCCGCGCCGACTCCCACTCCCACACCAACTCCGGCGCCAACTCCGACACCCGCGCCGACTCCCACTCCCACACCAACTCCGGCGCCAACTCCGACACCCGCGCCGACTCCCACTCCCACACCAACTCCGGCGCCGACACCAACACCCGCGCCGACTCCCACTCCCACCTCCGATGCTTGCGTGCTTGATAGCCTCAAGGCCCCGCAACTTGACCCTGCTACCATTACCCCCAACCCCGTCGAAAAAACTGTCAATGGGGGTAACAATGCCGATTTCATCATGGGCAGCCGACACTATCTACGGACTTGGCGGCAATGACAACATTGACGGCGGTGCAGATAACGACTTGCTCTTCGGCAATGACGGCACTGATTTCATCCAAGGTGGCGCTGGCAACGATACCATCAGTGGTGGCAAAGATAATGACACTATTCTTGGCGCCGATGGTAATGACTTCTTAATGGGAGATTTGGGCAAAGATACTGTTGCCGGCGGAGGAGGCAACGACACCATTTTTGGTGGCAAAGATGACGATATCTTGCTCGGTGAAGATGGCGACGACAACCTGTTAGGCAACTTAGGAAATGACACAATTAATGCTGGCAACGGCAACGATCTTGTGTTTGGTAATGAAGGTACAGACTTGCTGTTTGGTGGAGCAGGAAATGACACGATTTACGCCGGCAAAGACAACGACAGTCTCGATGGCGGTATTGGCAACGACTTCCTGCTCGGCAACAATGAAAACGATGTCCTCTGCGGTGACGCCGGTAACGATACGCTTTTCGGCGGTAAGGGTAACGATCTCCTTGCTGGCGGTGCTGGTTCCGATTTCCTTTCCGGGGATATAGGAGATGATACTTTGACTGGCGGTTCGGGAAGTGATGTGTTTTTCCTAAATCAAAGTTTGGGTAGCGACATCATTACTGATTTCCGCAAGGGCGAGGATTTAATTGGGTTGGCTCCCGGTTTGAGTTTCAATCAACTCAGCATTGCGTCTAGCAGCAATCAAACTTTGATTAGCGTGACGGGTACCAATCAATTGTTAGCGAAGCTTAACGGTGTACCCGGTACTCTCAGCGCTGGCGATTTCACTCAGGTAACAATCTAACTGCCTCTGGTAGGGTGCGCGACGCGCACCTTACTATCGGCAAAACATCGGGTAGGGTGCCCGGCGGGCTGAATGTTTTGACTAAAGACTGAGGATTTCCTCCCGCTGGGTACCCTACTGTTAGTTACTGGAATTTCGGATTTTTTGGGAACTTTTCGCGATCGGCAAATACCTCAAATTGACAGACCTTGAGAGCAGATTTTAGGGTTTTAGGTCAATCAGTAATTTGGAACCGCAGCAGCTCTTCTCTGGATTGACATTACATCCTCTGCGGTTAATTGAAATCGGGTGAATCTAGTTTTTGAAGAGGGCGAAGCATGACCGCATATAAGTTATTAGTTATAATCTCATATTCACGGAGGTCATGCTTCGCCCCTACACAGATATTTGCGAAACCCAGATGCACCCATTGAAATCAAAGCAATCGCCACATAGCAATAATTCTGTCTGAATGTATTTTTCTGATTTAAATCATGGAGAAAAACCAGAAATTCTCTTGATTCTAGTTCCCCCATGCTTTCACGAAGTTTTTTAGCAATCCGGGGGTTTTCAGAATGTATATTTTACCAGAAATAATTGGCTGAAAGTCTCTACATTTGAGGAAGCAATTAAAGTCAGACTATTCATTAATCCAATCCTCTTCATTATAGGTAGAGGTCGCTCTCAAACTGTCAACTGTCAACTGTCAACTAAGAGGGCTCTCACGGGGGCACTGCCCCTACAACTGTCAACTGTCAACTGTCAACTGTCAACTGTTGAAGGACTTCAAGGTCATTTACCAGCAAATAGTAAACATCATCATCGGGTATGAAAAATGAACTCAACTTTTACCAGTATTGATTCACAGTCTGTTCTCGGCAATTCTCGTCCTAAATCTCTTGTCTTCATTGACTCGGACTTAGATGACTATCAAACTTTGGCGGGCGGCGCGATCGCAAATTCTGAGACAATCATTTTAGATAAAAATAGCAACGGAGTCGAGCAAATTACTGCGAAACTGCAAACCATTGCTGCTGCGGGGGGAACTGTAGACCAAGTTCACATTTTTTCTCACGGGAATTCTGGCAGTTTGCAGCTAGGTTCGGCGACGCTGAATTCGGATAATTTGCCGCAGTATGCAAGCCAGTTGGAAGGGTGGCGCACGGCATTGAGCGATCGCGCTGATATCATGCTTTACGGTTGCGATGTGGCGGCGGGTGATGGGGCTAATTTTGTCGATCGCCTTTCGGAGTTAACCGGGGCTGATATTGCGGCATCTAGCGATCGCACTGGCCGCGGTGGTAACTGGAATTTGGAGTTTACCAAGGGTGATATTGAAGCACCGCTAGCCTTGACTCCAGAAGCAATGGCGGATTACCAAGGGACTTTAGCCACTGTTACCGTTACCAACGCTAATGATAGCGGGGCCGGTTCATTGAGAAGCGCGATCGCCTCCGCAGCAGCCGGCGATATTATTCAATTTGCCTCCTCTCTGGCCAATCAAAAAATTACCCTCACTTCCGGTCAACTTGTCATCAACAAAAACTTGACAATTGATGCAAGTGCTGCTAGCAATTTAACCATCAGTGGCAACAACACTTCGCGGGTAATCCTCACCGAAGGTTCCACCAATGTTACTCTAAAAAACCTGATTGTTGCCGACGGCAAAGTTTCGGGAACCGATCCGAATAATGAGGCGACTAGCAGCGGCGGCGGCATTCAAACTGGCGGTAACAGCACTTTAACTTTAGAAAATTGCCAAGTCAACAATAATGTTGCCGGTTTCGGCGGTGGCGTTTACACCGGTTTCCGCAGCACCACAACAGTAATTAACAGCAAGTTTAGCGGCAATGACGGTTCTTTGGCTAGCAATACCGAACGCGGCGGCGGGGCGATCGCCACTAAAAGCGGCGGTGTTCTGAATATCAGAGATAGCGAATTTACCAACAACAAAGGCAGCTACGGCGGGGCTGTGAATAACCTGTTGGGCAGCATGACGATCGAAAACTCGAAATTCACTGGCAACAGTACAAATAAAGGCGTTGGTGGCGCAGTTTACGTCGATGGCGCTAATGCTTCTGGCCCCAATGCAACACCAGGCCCTACTCCTGGCAACATTATCATCCGAGGCAGCACTTTTGACGGCAATATCGGGACAGGAGAAGGAGGTGGAGCCTTTTTGTTTGGTTATAACCAAGACAAAGTAGTTTTGGAAAATAGCACTTTTATTAACAACAAGGCTATCAAAAATGCAGCGGGTCAGGGAGGTTCTGGAGGTGGAGTTCGCCACGGAAATGTAGATTTGACAGTGACAAATACCACCTTTGCCAACAACACAGCCGATGATAACGGTGGTGGCTTGTGGCTGGGAGAAGAGGGTAATATCAACATTGTTAACAGTACATTTTCCGGCAATACGGCTGCTAAACAAGGCGGCGGAATAGTTGTCGGTAACAAAGATGCCTTTTCGACTAACATCGTCAATTCGACTTTTGCCAAGAACACCGCTGGAGAGTTTTCGGGAGGTATTGCAACTTTTGGAAATCAGCCAATTACTGTCAAGAATTCGATTTTTGATAGCAACACGGCTGGGAATCCTTTTAAAGTTAAATTCCAAACTGGCAGAGAACTAATTGATGGCGGGAATAATCTTCAGTTTCCCGCTAAACTTACGACAGGCGATCCTAACGACAATAACGCTACGGCAAAGGTGACGATCGCAGATCCGAAACTCGGCCCTTTGCAAAATATTAACGGCGCTTTCGTGCTGCCGCTGCTAGCCGGAAGCCCCGCCATTGACACAGGTACAGGTGCAGGCGCGCCAGCTAAGGATCAGCGCGGTGTGACTCGCCCCCAAGATGGTGATGGTAACGGCAGTGCGATCGTCGATATCGGCGCTTTTGAATTCACAACGACAGCCACGCCGACTCCGACACCAACTCCTACACCAACTCCGACACCTACACCCGCCCCAACTCCGACACCCGCCCCAACTCCGACACCCGCACCAACTCCGACTCCGACACCCACACCCGCCCCAACTCCGACACCCGCACCAACTCCGACTCCGACACCCACACCTGCGCCCACGCCGACACCGGCACCAACTCCGACTCCGATACCGGGCACAGATAATTGTTTGCTCGATCGAGTCAGCGCCCCGGAATTAAACTCTGCTACCATCACCCCCAACCCCGTCGAAAAAACTGTCAATGCGACACTATCTACGGACTTGGCGGCAATGACAACATTGACGGCGGTGCAGATAACGACTTGCTCTTCGGCAATGACGGCACTGATTTCATCCAAGGTGGGGCTGGCAACGATACCATCAGTGGTGGCAAAGATAATGACACTATTGTTGGCGGCGATGGTAATGACTTCTTAATGGGAGATTTGGGCAAAGATACTGTTGCCGGCGGTATCGGTAACGACACCATTTTTGGCGGCAAAGATGACGATATCTTGCTCGGTGAAGATGGCGATGACAACCTGTTAGGCAACTTAGGAAATGACACAATTAATGCTGGCAACGGCAACGATCTTGTGTTTGGTAATGAAGGTACAGACTTGCTGTTTGGTGGGGCAGGAAATGACACGGTTTACGCCGGAAAAGAAAACGACAGTCTCGATGGCGGTATTGGCAACGACTTGCTGGTTGGTAACGATGAAAACGATCTTCTCTGCGGCGATGCTGGTAACGATACGCTTTTCGGCGGTAAGGGTAACGATCTCCTCGCTGGCGGTGCTGGTTCCGATTTCCTTTCCGGGGATATAGGAGATGATACTTTGACTGGCGGTTCGGGAAATGATGTATTTCTACTAAATCAAAGTTTGGGTAGTGACATCATTACTGATTTCCGCAAGGGCGAGGATTTAATTGGGTTGGCTCCCGGTTTGAGTTTCAATCAACTCAGCATTACATCTAGCAACAATCAAGCCTTGATTAGCGTCACAGGTAGCAATCAGTTGTTAGCGAAGCTTAACGGTGTTGCTGCGAATGCTCTCACCGCTACCGATTTTATCACTCTGTAGTTACCTCTTTTGTGCAGCAGTGCGATCGACAGTTAAAACCCCTGACAGTTGACAGTTAATAGTCTAAGATATTGTAGGGTGCGTCAGCGATTAGCCTAATTTTCAGGTAGTCCGCCATCCGTGCCTGACGCACCCTACTACTACTTTATTCCTTCGATTGCCAGGACTAAAGTCCTCACTACAAACTCATTCTATCGACAATGATATGAATTGTTAATTGTCAATTTTTCAATATTAAAAAATAAAAATAATTTGCAGATCCACTTCTGAATTTTCCCGGACTATTTCAATGCGATCGATAAACTCTCGAAAATAAAACCTGCGTTCCGATTCCGACAAATCCAGCCAAAATTGGGGAAGAGAAACAGTTTGAGCAGTTTCTCGCAAATTTACGGGGGGCATTTTCGCTAATTTACTTTGCAGTTCTGCAACTTCTGTGCGGATTTTATACGATCGCAAATCTGCCGTTTCTGCGTCCAAAATGCCGCTTTCGATCAGGGCGGGAAGTTGTTCTATAATTTTTTGTTTAGATGCGATCGCCCCGGCAATTCCGGCTTTGATTCCTTGGATGTCCGGCATTTGCAACTGGGCGATCGCATCGGGCAAATCGCGACAAATCCCTGCTATGGTTAATTGCAACACTTCTTCGTAGGAAATGCCGCTGCATTTAGGCTGTTGGGAACAGTTAATCGGTCGCAAATAAAGGTATTCTTTGTCTTTGCGGTAGGCTGTGACTTTCGCAACTGTCATGGACGATTTGCACTCGGCGCAAATTGCTAAACCTGCGAGGGAACGCGGGGCGCTGGCGCTGCGGGGAGCAAGGCGACTGTTACGCCGCAGCAATCTGTCTACTTGGGCGGCTTCTTCTCTGGAAATAATCGGGATGTGGGTGTTAGAAATTACTTGGCCGTTTTGATATTCTAAATCGCCTCGGTAGGCGGGATTTGTCAGCCAGCGGCGGCCTGTGCTGACGGAGATTTTTTTGTTGTATTTCTTTGCTAAATGGCGCACGGAACCGCGCAGGGAACCGTAGATGAGAAAGTGTTCAAAAAAGTCTTTGACGGCGGGGGAGGCGGTTTTGTCGATCGCATATTTGTCTTTGCCGCGCCGATAGCCGTAGGGGGCTTTTCCGGGTGGGGGAAGGGATTTGATGCGGTTGCGGGCGTGTCCTTTGCGAATGCTGCGGCTGTGTTGGCTGCGCTGGAGTTCGGCGAGGAGTTTGAGCAAATTAACTCTATTTTCTGTTTGTTTTTCGTCTGTGACAATTAGTTGGATGCCGAGGTTTTCTAGTTGTTCGAGGTGGGCGCACACTTGCTGTACTGTGTCGCCGAGTTCTTCAAAACGCTGAATTAGCAGGTATTTGACTGGTTCTGTTTGGCAGTCTTTTAGCAGTTGCTGGAGTTGCTGGCGCCCTCCTAAGTCTTGGTAGGTGCGATCGACCTCTTGGCCCCAAATTTCGGCTGCTGGTGCGGCTTCTAGCAGCGGTTCGGTGTAAGAGTAGGCGATGATTTTCATCTGTTACTCGCTGAGTTCAATGATATTCCCGTCTGGATCTTGGGTAAATAATGCCGATCGACCTGACGCGCTCATTTGTACGGGGCAATTGTGAGCGATTAATTGCTCTTTGGCTGCCTCTAAGTTAGCCACAGCAAACGCTAGATGTCGATTGCGCCCCAATTTCTCATGGTCTACGGCATCTGGTATAATTGTTGCCGCTAGAATTAGGTGTATCTGGAAGTTACCGATTTGATACCAGATTCCGGAAAATTTTAATTCGCGATCGATTTTTTGCAGTCCTAATACATTGCTGTAAAAGTGTTGGGATTTTTCGAGGTTGGAAACGAGCAGGGCGCTGTGGAGGGCTTGATTAATTTGCATTTTTGTTTGGTATTTATTTTTGTTTTTATTTTAACCGCTGATGAACGCTGATTTGTTGATGTTGGTAGAATTTTTGATAGGATAACATTATTAGTCCCCCTTAATACCGTCACAAAAATTCATAAACTGTAGCTAGAGCTTTTAAAACGTAATTCCGTCCGTTGAAGATACCTATCTATTGTAGCATTTCTATTGAGCTGAGGTACTCTCGGCAGTTAATTAACAATTCCTCAATTCCCCAATCTCAAAGCAAAAAATGGAAGGGTGCATCTCAATGCAAGCGAATATATCCGTAGGGGCGAAGCATGACCGCAGTCAATATGAGATTATAACTAATAATTTATATGCGGTCATGCTTCGCCCTCTTCAAAAGTGAGATGCTAAAATCTCAAATCTGAACCTGTACCTCATCTATCTGAGAAAAGCCATATGGCCTCAACTCTTTGGCAATTTCGCCTCCGCACCGCCCTCGTAGTTCCCTTTGTCCTGCAAATCGTTGCAGCAGTTGGCTTAGTCGGTTATCTTTCCTTCCGCAACGGACAACAAGCGGTAACGCATTTGGCTAACCAGTTAATGACTCAGGTGAGCGATCGCACTTATCGGCACTTAGATGACTATCTCTTAACTCCCCATCAAATTAATCAAATCAATATCGATGCGATCGAAACCAGATTGCTCGACATAAATAACTTAGATATTGCGGGACTTTATTTTTGGAAACAGGTGCAAGCATTCGATAATCTTGGCTTCATTTCCTATGGACTTTCAGATGGACGCTTCATTGGTGCTGGGCCAGTAAGACCGGGAGAAGGCATCAGCATTGCCGAAGTTTCAGCAAGGACAAACTGGAAAATTAACGCCCATTTAACCGACCGCCAGGGCAATCGAATTAAGGTAACACAGGTTGCTCCTTACGATACCGTGAAATTAGAATGGTACACTCAGGCAGCTCAAGCCGGGAAACCTATCTGGACTTCTGTTTATTCGCTAGATGAGCTTAACTTTATTGCTGTAGGGGCAATGCGTCCCATGTATGCCAAGGGCAAGCTAATCGGAGTGATCGGGGTCGATTTACAACTATCCAATATTACTACATTTCTGCACAACTTAAACTTTAGCAAATCCGGGCGAATTTTCATCATGGAACGAGACGGACAATTGATTGGAAATTCTGGCCCACAACCCTCTTTTATCAAGGTAAATAATCAAGTCAAACGCTTTAGCGCTCTCAACATCTCCGATCCTGCGATCCAAGCTGCTACTAAAGCGTTGCAAGAACGGTTCGGTAGCTTTAAAAATATTAAAAATAGCCAAAAAATTAATATTAAAATTAAAGGTGAAAATTACTTTGTCCTCGTTGCTCCGTGGAAAGACAAGTTTGGGTTGGACTGGCCGATCGTAACGGTGGTTCCAGAATCTGATTTCATGGATAAAATTAATGCCAATACCCGCACCACAATTCTATTGTGTGCGATCGCATTTACTGTGGCAACGGCAATTGGAATTTTCACAGCCCGCTGGATTGCTAGCCCCATTGAAGCCATCACCCAAGCTTCGGAAGACATGGCTAACGGCGCTCTCGACAGACAGGTAAAAACTAGCTCCCTCATGGAACTAAAAAAACTTGCCAACTCCTTTAACAGCATGGCAGGACAACTCAAAGAATCCTTTGAAACTCTAGAAGATAAAGTTACAGAACGCACCACTGAACTCGCCACAGCTAACGCCGAAATTGTGACGCTCAATCACCGACTAAAAGCCGAAAATATGCGGATGAGTGCCGAACTATACATCCTCAAACAAATGCAGCAGTTGATTTTGCCTAAACACCAAGAAATGGAGGCAATTGAAGACTTAGATATTGCCGGATTCATGGAACCAGCCGATGAAGTAGGTGGCGATTATTACGATATTCTCCAGACTGAAGGTGTGGTGACTATTGGCATCGGCGATGTCACCGGACATGGCTTAGAAAGCGGTATTTTGATGGTGATGACTCAAGCGGTTGTCCGCACTCTTCACGAAATGCCCGAATTAAATCCGGTGCGCTTTTTAGATATTCTCAATCGCACTATTTATCTAAATATTCAGCGCATGAATTCAGATAAGAATTTGACGCTTGCTATCCTCAATTATGCCAATGGCAAAATCTGCATCAGTGGCCAGCATGAGGAAACTATTGTCGTTAGAAAAAGCGGTCAAATCGAGCGGATAGATACAATGGATTTGGGATTCCCGATTGGTTTAGACGAAAACATTTCAGAGTTGATTGACCAGGTTGTAGTAGAGTTAGAACCGGGGGACGGGGTGGTGCTATATACCGATGGCATTCCCGAAGCCAGAAATATCAACAAAAAATTCTACGGAATTGAAAGACTCTGTGAAGTGGTTTCGATTAATTGGCATAAAAGCGCCGAACAAATTAAGCAATCAGCCATTGAAGATTTGCGGGGATTTATTGGAGAACAAAAGGTTTTTGATGACATTACCTTGGTGGTTCTTAAAAAAAAGGATTAAGTCCTGTCTATCCCATAGAGTGTTCTGGATACAATGTTGGCAATCTGAAAATGACACCAAATAGTCCCGATCGCCATTTATCTTTCATCGCTCAGGCCCAACACACTCGATCGCTATTATTGTACCCTTTCCGACAAAAAAATAGCGATATACCAAGAAATTTGTAGGGAATTCAACCAACAGGAAGCTGGATATCCCAGATGTGACTGGAACAGGCTCCCGCTTCCCGGAAGCAAGCGCTTCAAAGATTTTTAACAAAATTCATGAGACGTGCGATGGTTAGCGCTCGACATATCATTATTTTTTGTCAAATCTTCCCGAAATCTTGGGAGCAGTAGTAAACTAATAAATAATGAACACAAACAAGTTTGATAGTGCTTAAACATAACTTACGCGCAGGCAGCCAGAAACCGGGTTTTTTTACTACAATACAGAGGTTGTAGCCAGCGGATTAGGTAAAAAACCCGGTTATGAAGGTCGGAGTGCGTAAGTCCTCTTAAACCAAAAGCTGACTAGGATTTAGCAACTATGACCCCGATCTCAATTCCCGGCTACCGCATGAGCGAACAACTCTACTCCGGCACCCGAACCTTGGTTTATCGAGGTTTTTCGGAATCAGACAATCGACCAGTAGTCATCAAATTGCTCAAGTCTGAGTATCCGACTTTCACCGAACTGGTGCAGTTTCGCAATCAGTACACCATTGCCAAAAATATTGATAATTCCGGTATAGTCAAACATTTAAGTCTGGAAACATATCGTAACGGTTTTGCTTTAGTAATGGAGGACTTTGGCGGTATTTCTCTGGCTGAATACATCACCAACGATGCTTTTGGAGTCCAGGGTAAATTCACCAATCGCCTAGCCATCTTTTTGCAAATAGCCATTCAAATTTGCTCGACATTAGAAATAATATATCGCAGCGGCATTATTCACAAGGATATCAAACCACAGAATATTATAATCAACCCTACAACCAAAGAAATCAAACTTATAGATTTTAGCATCTCATCGTTTTTGCCTAAGGAAAATCAAGAAATCAAAAACCCCAATATCTTGGAAGGGACATTAGCTTATATGTCTCCCGAACAAACTGGCAGAATGAATCGTGGGATTGACTACCGCACCGATTTTTACTCGCTAGGAGTAACTTTTTATGAACTGTTGACAGGACAATTGCCATTCCAATCTAAGGAGCAGATTGAGTTGGTTCACTGTCACATTGCTCGCCATCCAATTCCCCCGATCGCCCTAAATCCTGCCATCCCCCAAGTATTGAATGACATCGTGCTAAAACTGATGGCTAAAACAGCGGAAGCACGCTATCAAACAGCTTTTGGTATCAAACACGATTTAGAAAAATGCTTAAAAGAATACTCAGATTGTGGCACTATTCAACTGTTTGAATTAGGCAGCAGAGACATTTCCGAATGCTTTGTGATTCCAGAAAAACTTTATGGCAGAGAAAGCGAAGTTTCGAGCCTATTAGCAGCCTTCGGGCGCGTTGCCTGTCTCCAGGAAAATCCCCCAGCATCCGATTTGGAGGTTTCCTCTTCTAACAGCCGAGAACCGCATAAAATCCCCCGTACAGCTACTACCGAAATCATGCTGGTAACGGGTTTTTCTGGGATTGGCAAAACCGCTGTGATTAACGAAGTTCACAAGCCCATAGTTCAGCAGCGGGGATACTTTATCAAAGGGAAATTTGACCAATTCAAGCGCGATATTCCCTTTTCGGCATGGGTACAAGCTCTGCAAAGTTTTATGCGGCAATTGCTGACAGAAAGTGCTGCTCGCGTTCAGCAGTGGCAAGCCCAAATTTTGTCAGCTTTAGGGGATAATGCTCAGGTAATTATTGATGTTATCCCAGAATTAGAACTGCTGATTGGCAAGCAACCTGTTGTACCGGAACTAGAACCAAATTCTGCACTAAATCGCTTCAATCTATTATTTCAAAAGTTCCTTCGTGTCTTTGCTACCAAAAATCACCCCTTAGTCATTTTCTTAGATGATTTGCAATGGGCAGATTCAGGATCTCTGAAATTAATGCAATTGTTGGTGGGCGAATCAGAAGGTCAACATTTGTTGCTAATTGGCGCCTATCGAGATAATGAAGTGTCCAAGGTTCATCCATTAATGCTGACTTTATCAGAGATTCGCAAGCTAGGTGGGGGTTCATCTTCTCTACAAAAACAGGGGAGCGCTCGCTCGGGCACTATAATTAATCAAATTACTCTCGCGCCACTTTCAATATTTGACTTGAATCGTCTGGTTGCTGATGCTTTAAGTTGTGCGATCGACAGAGCTCTTTCCTTGACAGAAATCATTTTCAAAAAAACTAATGGAAATCCTTTTTTTAGCAATCAATTCCTCAAGAAACTCCACGAAGATAAGTTAATCTATTTCGATTTTGCATCCCGATTGCCAGGGGGAGATAGGGGTGGTTGGCAGTGCGATCTTACTAAAATCAGAGAATTGGCAGTCAGCGATGATGTAGTCGAGTTTGTTGCGAATAACTTGCAGAAATTGCCGATCGCTACTCAAGATGTTTTAAAATTAGCTGCTTGTATTGGTAGCCAATTTGATTTAGAAACTTTAGCGCTAGTCTGCGAAAATTCTCAAATAGACACCGCAGCCTCCTTGTGGAAAGCATTGCAAGAAGGCTTAATTTTACCGCAAAGCGAAGTTTACAAATTTTTTGCAGACGATCGGGAGTCTGCACAATTGCCTGTTGCCGATCGTCAATTGCCAAGTTACAAATTTTTGCACGATCGCGTTCAACAAGCGGCCTATTCTTTGATTCCAGACGACGCAAAGCAGTCAACTCACCTAAAAATTGGCAGATTGCTGCTGCACAAGGGCGGGCACGCACCATCCACCGCCCCTACGGAAGATCGGATATTTGATATTGTCAACCACTTGAACATGGGAGTGGACTTAATTTGCGATCGCACCGAAAGACATCAACTAGCTTCCTTGAATTTAATTGCTGGGCGCAAAGCTAAAAATTCCACAGCTTATGCTGCTGCTGTTGATTACTTAACTACCGGCAGAAATCTGCTACCAGATGATAGCTGGACGAATTTATACGACTTGACGCTCGATCTTTATGTAGAAGCGGTTGCAGCCGAATATTTGAATACCAATTTCGATTTATCGCACCAACTGGCCCAAATAGTTCTATCTCGATCGCACAATCTCCTCGATCAATTCCGAGTTTACGAAGCGCAAATTCAGTCTTATATTGCCCAAAATCAGATGAAATCGGCAGTGGATACTGGATTGCAAGTTCTGGGAATGCTGGGTGTTGCTTTGGAAACACAACTGCCGGCGGTGGTGCAGATACCCGCTTTAGCTAATCTGGCAGAAATCAACGATCGTTATAAAATTGCTGCTTTGAGGGTTTTATGTGCGATCGCATCTGCCGCTTATCTAGCTAGTCCAGAACTTTACCCAGCCGTTGTCTTTACAATGGCACATATTTGCAGCAAATACGGAAACTCTCCACCTGCTAGTTATGCCTATGCTTGTTGCAGCTTAATCTGTCAAACAATCGGAGACATTGAATTAGGCTATCAATACGGTCAACTATCTTTGCAAGTATTAGATAAATTTCCCTCCACAGAATTTGAATCTAAAGTTATAATGGTCTACAATGCTTGCGTGAGACATTGGAAAGAACCTAGTCGAGCGACAATACCGTCTTTGATGTCAGCAGTCCACAGCGGTTTAGAAAGCGGCGATATCGAGTATGCTTGCTATTCTGCTATGTATCTTTGCATCTACAGCTTCTTTAGCGGTGAAGATTTAACATCTGTAGATCTAAAATACGACCAATATCTTGAATTAATGCTCAATTCCAAGCAAGAATATCAGACTTATTATACCCAGATATGGCGACAGCTAACATTAAATTTACAAGGATTAGCTGAGGACAAATGTCGGTTAGTTGGCGATAGTTTTAATGAAGATGAACTGCTGCCTGTTTTGCTAGCAGCCAATAATGTTTCTTCCCTCTTTGGAGTTTATTTTGCTAAATTGGTTGTCAACTATTTGTTTGGCGATCGCGAAAGTGCCGTAGAAAATGCCCAGCTAGCAGAGCAATATGTCGTTGGTGTCGGTTCGCTGATGATGGTACCGCAGCACAACTTTTACCATTCCCTAGCCCTGCTGGCGCTGTATCCCGATGCTGAGCCGATCGCGCGATCGCAATATTTGACCCAAGTGAGAGCCAATCAGGAAAAAATGCAAACCTGGGCATTCCACGCACCGATGAATTACCAACACAAGTACGACTTAGTAGCAGCAGAAATAGCACGAATATTGGGAGACAGGCTCGAAGCCATCGATTTGTACGATCGCGCCATTGCTACCGCCAAACAAAACCAATACCTTCAAGAAGAAGCACTCTTCAGCGAACTTACAGCTAAATTCTACCTGGAATTAGGCAAAGATAAAATTGCCCGCGTCTATCTAACAGACGCTTACTACGCTTATGCTCGCTGGGGTTCCCAGGCAAAAGTCCATGATTTACAACAAAAATATTCCCAATTGCTCGGCCCCATTCTCCAACAAGACAACACTTTTTATACAGGAGAGACAATTGCTGAAACAATTGTGGCAGAGATTACTTCCAGCAGCCAAAATGTTTCCAATTTCCTCGACCTAGAAACAGTAATTAAAGCTTCTCAAGCCATATCGGGAGAAATCAATGTCGAGGAACTGCTATCAACCTTAATCCGAATACTGATCGAAAATGCAGGTGCATCCAAAGGCTCTCTGATCTTAGAAAGGGATAGTAAATTATTGATTGTTGCTAAATGTTTAGACAAACAGTCTTATTTGCCAAATATTCCAGTTTCTCAAAGCCAAGATCTTCCCATCACAGCCATTAACTACGTCTGGCGTACCAGAGAAACCTTGGTAATTAACGATATTGCTGTAGAAAATATCTTTGCAGCAGATCCCTACATTATTCAGCACCAACCCAAATCTGTATTGTGTACTCCCATTGTCAACAAAGGTCAAGCGATCGGCATTCTGTACTTAGAAAACAGTCTCGCCAGCGGTGCATTTACTGCTGATAGATTAGAAGTATTAAAAATCCTATCTTCCCAAGCTGCCATCTCCATTGAAAATGCTCTGCTCTATCAAACTCTAGAAGATAAAGTAGAAGAACGTACTGCCGAACTTGCTCAAGCTAATCAAGCAATTTCTGCCCTCAACCAGCGCCTCAAAAACGAAAATGTTCGGATGAGTGCAGAACTCGATATCATCAAACAAATGCAGCAGTTAATTCTACCAAAGCCAGCGGAATTAGCAGCAATTGCAGAGTTAGATATTGCAGGATTTATGGAAGCAGCCGATGAAGTTGGTGGCGATTACTACGACGTACTTTTTAATGATGGGGTGGTAACGCTCTGCATTGGTGATGTCACCGGACACGGACTAGAAAGTGGTATTTTGATGGTGATGACTCAAACGGCTGTTCGCACTCTCCAGGAAGTTAAAGAACTTGACCCTGTGCGCTTTTTAGATACCCTGAACCGCACTATTTATAAAAATATTCAGCGGATGAACTCGGACAAAAACCTGACGCTAGCTCTCCTCAATTACGCAGACAGCCAAATTAGTATTAGCGGTCAACATGAGGAAACTCTCGTAGTCCGAAAAGGCGGTAAGATTGAACGCATTGACATGATGGATTTAGGATTTCCCATAGGCTTAGATGAGGATATTTCAGATTGGATCGGTCATCTTTTAGTAGACTTAGAGCCGGGGGATGGTGTCGTGCTTTACACTGATGGCATCCCCGAAGCTAGAAATATCCACAAACAATTCTACGGCCTGGAAAGACTCTGTGCTGTGGTTTCTCAAAACTGGCATTTGAGCGCCGAACAAATCAAGCAATCTGCGATCGATGATTTGCGAAAATTCATTGGAGCGCAAAAGGTATTTGATGACATTACTTTGCTAGTATTGAAGCAACAGGGAAATCTTGTGCATAATTTATGATTGACGGTCATCAACCAGGTTTATAACATCGCTGTTTCATTGAGTGGCGAAGCATCGAAGCAGAAGCCGGATTTGCAGAGCCGCCCGTGTAAGTTATAGTAATGAACAGCGAGCGAGTGAAACAATTTTACGTTCCCAGATTCGGGAGTATAAATTATGAACCCCAAAATAAATTTAGCACAATCTACATCTACAGAATCACTCAATACCCAGCTACAGAATTTGATGCAAAAACTTGAGGAAGCCGAAGAGGAAAAAAATAGCTATGAAACTTTAGTAGACATTATCACGGAACACTCCACCGCTCTGGAAAAGCAGATCCGTCATAAAAATAGAGAAATGCAGACTTACATTCACCAGGTAAAAAAGGTGATAGATGCAGCTATTGCTGTGAAAAACAACAGCTTTGAACCCCAGATATTGTCAGAGGTGGCGGCGCGCAGTGATGCACTGGGAGAACTGGCACAGGTGTTCTCGCATATGGTGCAAACGGTGAAAGCGCGGGAACAGGAATTAGAGAAACTTTTGCAAGCCTACGGACGTTTTGTCCCCGATGAATATCTCCAATTTCTTGGAAAGAAAAGCATTGTAGATTTCCAGCTTGGAGATCGCGTCAGCAAAGAAATGGCAATCATGTTTTCGGATTTGCGTTCGTTTACAACGATGGCGGAGCAAATGACTCCTCAAGAAAACTTCAATTTCATCAATACATACTTACAGCAAATTATTCCCGAAATTCGCAAGCACAACGGTTTTATTGTCAAGTATATGGGAGATGGACTGATGGCAGTTTTTCCCGACGGCGTTGATGATGCTATTCAGGCGGGAATTATGAAGGTTGAACAGTTGCAAAAATTAAATCAAAGCCGTAAAATAAATGGGGAGATACCGCTGAATATTGGCATCGGTATCCATGTCGGTGATACGATGGTTGCAATTATTGGAGATGCCAATCGGATGCAAGCTGATGCGCTGTCCGATCATGTCAATCTCACGGCTCGTCTGGAAAGTTTAACTAAGTATTATGGCGTCTCTTTATTAATTTCAGGAGATGTGGTAAAACGTTTGAGTCAACCCGAAAAGTATCATATTCGATTTTTGGATCGGGCAATTGTCAAAGGTAGACAAGAAGCCATTACTGTTTGTGAGGTGTTAGATGTTGAAGTAGAACCTGTGCGATCGCTCAAAATTCAAACTTTGCCTATTTTTGACGAAGGTCTAGAACAATATTGTCAGGGAAATTTTGCTAATGCCCAAGATTGTTTTGAACATATAGTAGAGCTAAATCCTGCTGACAAACCCAGCCAAATTTACCTAAGACGCATCCAAGAATTGTTAGAAAAGAGTCTTCCCGCTAACTGGAATGGCGTCTGGAAATTTACCCAGAAGTGACATTGACACATTAACAGGAGGCAGAAAAATAATGACATCTGGAAGTTTACAAACTATGACACAAGTCTTTGGAGAATTCATCGACCAGTTTCCACCGGAACACGACTCCCTAGAACTTACATTTACGCCAAGTTCTCGCCCCATCAAGCAGCGCTGGCGCAACAATAGGGTATCGGCTCATTTTGTTGCCGATTATTTGTCCAGCTTTCTCCCGGTGGACGAGCAGGATGCTAGCAGCGAGAAACGGATTAAACAAAGTAAGGGAGCTGTGAGCTACATTGCTAATGAACTATTAGAAAATGCCATCAAGTTTACTGATGATAATTGCAATCATAAGGTAAGGTTTGGGATACACTTTATAGGAGAATCTGATGTGACTGCCGTAATTTTTGCCACTAACTATGTGCAGCAACCAGCGGCTAATAAATTGCAGGAATTCATTGCAGAACTGTTTAATTCCGACTCTGATGAACTATATTTACAGCAGCTTGAAAAGAATGCTGAATCTGAAAGTGAAACATCGGGACTGGGATTGCTGACGATGATTAATGACTATTCAGCTAAGATTGGTTGGAAATTTGAGAGGATCTCTGATGGTTCCAATATGCTAGCTATTACGACAATCGTTCAAATTAGCGTTTAATTTCAATTTTTTTAAGATTGACGAATTCACAAATGGATACAAGCCCCCCCCACACTTCTCAGTGGTTAACCCCAAATTTTAGACCGAAGTTGAACCTCCTAAATTGATCTGTGGAGTCAATCTCAAATCGAAAAATGGAAATCGACTGATTCTTTTGTCCCACAATAATTCACTCAGGAAACGACAAAACAATGGATATTCAGGAAATCAAAGGTCAAGACTACTGTATTCAATACGATCCAAAATCGGTGACAGTCTGTTTCCAAGGCGAACTCAGCTTAGATGGAGCGCCAGATTATAAGCCAATCGTCGATCTATTAGATGAGGTAGCTAATCCCGAACCGCCTACTATTACCTTGAACCTAACAAAATTGGATTTTGTTAATAGTTCTGGTATTAATATGCTGTCTAAGTTTGTGATTAGTGTACGGAAAAAGAAAACGATTCAACTTTTGGTAGTGGGTTCACAAGATGTTCCTTGGCAACAGAAATCTCTCAAGAATCTAGAAAAGCTATTGCCAACTTTGAAGTTACAATTGGAGTAGGTGATGTGTAATTTTTAAGCACAATTAATTATTTTCACGGGACGCCCGTGCCACACTTATTTTCACGGGACGCCCGTGCCACAATTTATCATAAATTTGGATGCTTATCAACTGTTTAAGTTTGTTGTACTGGCAGTTCAATGATAAACTCGGTTCCCTTCCCCAATTCGGACTCGCACCTGAGCGTTCCTCGGTGATTTTCTACTAGGATTTTGTAGACAATAGATAATCCTAAACCAGTACCTTTACCGATCGCCTTGGTGGTAAAAAACTGCTCGAACATTCGTTTTTTTACCTCTGCTGTCATTCCCGATCCCGTGTCAGAAATCCTGACTCTGACGCAATCTAGCCCAGCGAGTTCTGTGCGTATCGAAATTCTTAGGGCTGGATCGGGCTGATTTTTTGCTGCCTCGTCTAAAGCATCGATCGCGTTACTAATTAGATTCATAAATACTTGATTTAGTTGTCCGGCATAACACTCTACACCAGGCAATTTTTCATAATTTTTAACTATTTGAATCTCGCGACGGTCTTTTTTAGCATTGAGACGGTTACGCAAAATTAGGATGGTGCTGTCAATACTGTCGTGCAAATCGCACAGGTTCATGTTAGTGTTATCTGTTCGCGAAAAGCTGCCCATGGATTTGACTATTTCGCGAATGCGATCGGAACCCATGTGCATGGAAGACATAACTTTAGGCAAGTCTTCAACTAGAAATTCGAGATCGATGTCTTGGATTTGATCTTTTATTTCGGAACAGGGGTTGGGATAGTGTTCTTGATATAGACGCAGCAGGTTCAGTAAATCTTGGGTATAAATTTCGGCATGGCTCAAGTTGCCGTAAATAAAACTAACTGGGTTATTAATTTCGTGGACGATACTTGCCATTAGGGCTCCCAGGGAAGACATTTTTTCGCTGTGGAGGAGTTGAGCTTGAGTTTGCTTGAGTTCGCGAAGTGCGCGATCGATTTGGGCTGCTTGAGCTTCGGCTTTGGAGGTGGCTGCACAGCTTTCTTGATAGAGTTCAACCTGTTTGAGGTCGATTTCAAATTGTTCGATTTCGCTTTCTTGCTGGTACTGACTCACGACGGCATCGAAAGCTGCTAGCAATTCGCCACCGGCAGCTTCGATAATGTACTGTAGATGGGGATTCTCCTGCCTGAGTTCGGTGTCTGGAACTTGCACTAATGCTTTTATGCGATCGATATATTCGCGCAGTTGCTTGTCTAGATACAGCGGCGCCTCAAAATACATCGCTTTGACGGTGGGTGAAGGGGGACTCGCCAAGTTGATGCTGCTGTCAGTATGAATTAAATCGTGGTGAGATTTTTCCATAAGCTCGATCGCCTCTAACAAATTCCCGCGCAGTTTGGCTCTTTCTGGCGCATTCCCAGAGCCAACTAACCTCATGCAAAAAAATGCCGATCGCTGGGAAAGCATTCGCTGGCGGCCGCTGATGTTAATTACCGCTGCACTAACTTTTCTGGCTGTCGTAATTTCTTCCAGATTAAAGTAGTTTCTCAGTGCCGCCATTCGTAATACTCCAGAATCAACTAAATGTTTGTAGCTCGTGCTGATACAAGATTGTATAACCATAAAAAAAATTGTACAATACAGCAAGTAATATATGCTGTCTTTACTATTAAAGTAGTATACTTTAATACAATTATTTTTTATTGCTTGCTTGTAGCAGAAGAAAGAAGGAAAAAGAAGGAAAAAGAACAAGAATAAGCAATCAACTGCATGGGGAAAAGGCTATTCAGAGTGTTCTAACCGTCGAACGTGCCATATCATAATTTTCTAGAATTTCGCTTGTTGCAAAGGTTTTCTTAATTATCCAAAAATTTACTAATCAATTTTGCGATAATTTGAGCTTGAGTTTGCGGCAACCCGTGAGTGGCGTTGGGAATAATTGCTAACTCAGCTCCCGGTATCTCATTGGCGTAGGTTTGACAGTGCCATAGAGGAATTGTTTCGTCGCTATCTGCTGCAATGACTAAGGTAGGAATTTGCAATTTGTGAATTTCTTTTTCTACTGTGTCAACGGCGTCTTCTGGTCGCATCCGGCTCATTAAAAATGACCTTGCTACTGGTTGATACATTAGCTCCCTGCGCCACCCGGAAATTTCTTGCAATTTCTCACTTTTCCCCGCTAATCTAGCAAAAGGTTTTGCTAGCTGCAAGGCCCAATCAACGGCGGGTGTTTCCCACAGCAATGGTCGCAAAGCATCGTACTGACCGCAAAAACTGTCGTCCCGGATTCCCGCAGGTGCTGCTAACACTAAACTGCTGACAGATTTGGGATATTTTAGGGCGTATGCAGATGCTACCCAACCGCCAAAAGAATGTCCGATGATGCCGCATGGTTCGATGTTTAGTTGTTGTACAACTTGCCGCACAAAAGCAACTTCTACAGCTACGTCGTATTGGATTTGTGGTTTGCTGGATTCTCCAAAACCTAACATATCTAAACTGATGCACCGAAATTGAGATTGCAATAATTCAATTAAGGGTAGCCAGCAAGTCTTTTCTCCGAAAAAACCGTGAAGCAGCAATAAGGTTGGGCCGCTCCCGATGTCGAGGTAGGTGGCTGTTTGGCTGTGGCTATTGACAAATGTACTTAATATGTGCTTGTGTGCTACTGCTTGAGACTGCATGGGCGATCGACTCCTGATCAGAAGGAAGAAGGAAGAAGGAAGAGGGAAGAAGGAAGAGGGAAGAGGGAAGAGGGAAGAGGGAAGAAGGAAGAGGGAAGAGGGAAGAGGGAAGAGGGAAGAGGGAAGAAGGAAGAAGGAAGAGGGAACAGTGCCCTTCGGCTTCGCTCTAGGTAAAAAGAGGGAAGAGGGAAGAAGGAAGAGGGCTTTTTTTATTGTCGTGAGAGAAGGAAGAAGATATACACGGCAGGCTTGAGCGCGATCGGCATTTTACTTTTAATGAGGTGGATTTACTTAATTTAAGCAATACTTGTAAATAATTGTAACAAAAGAGCAGTCCAAAGGTTAAACTTCATTACAGAGTACAGAATTAGAAATAGAGCGTGATAGTCTCTATTATTATTTCAAAAATACTGCAAACTCAAAGCAGGAGAACACTTTGAACTCTACTTTAAAACGTTACCCGGCTTGCTCCCTGCGCGAAGATGTCAGTGAGTACGTAGCACACCTACAGCTTCACATGACTTTACAAGCTCGAAATTTGCTCCCTACGATTACTACTGCTAAGGACAGCCGCGAACAACTGTTGCAGCAGACTCAGGCTCATTTTGAGAAGCGTGTTTCTCGCCAATCTCTTTAAAGAATTTTTCGGTTTCCCAATTGTTACGATCGCCCACGATCGATTTTTCCCCAAGTTTCATCATCCCAGAAACCCGGTATCTTCAAAAATATCGGGTTTCTTTTCGCGGAATAGGCAGGAGACGCGGTTTTGGGTAAGATGCGTTGAGTATGCTTTAGTTTTATGTTTATGCGAATTTCGATTATTGCATTTTTGAGTTTGGCGGCGGTGGCTGGTGGGGAATTGGCGGCGCGGGCGATCGATGCGACAGTCGTACCGAGTGAGGTGGAGGTTAGAGAAGGAAGCGGAGAAGTTGACAGGCGAGACGCCTATTCCACAAGGGCGCAGAGGGAGGAGGATGAGGTAATTGGTGATAACTTAACGTCAAACCCACCGTCTCTCTTGTTTGTAGCCGAGTCTCGATCCCCCCTAACCCCCCTTAATCAGGGGGGGACAAGAGATATTCTCAAAGTCCCCCTTAATCAGGGGGGGACAAGAGATATTCTCAAAGTCCCCCTTAATCAGGGGGGGACAAGAGATATTCTCAAAGTCCCCCTTATTAAGGGGGATTTAGGGGGATCTAGACTCGACTACAAGCGACATTTATTATCGGTTTCAGTCTTAAGTTCTCATCAATCGGATGAGGTGAGTGCAATTGTGCGGGATTTGCCAACATCTGATGAGATTGCTGTTGCTCCAGAAGTTCGATCGCCCTCAGCCCAGGACGATCGCCATAAAGATTTTACATCTCTGTTACCAACTGCGGGGACGATCGCCACCAAAGCCGAAATCCCGGAAGCAGTCAACGGCAACGCGCAACAGCTAGGCGGTACTCTACCAATCAGTCAAGGGAGAAATGTTGAGGGCGTTTACGTTGCAGAGGTGAAAATTCGCTTTGTTAATTCCCGAGGCGAAGCTGTTGATAAAAAAGGGAATCCGATTAAGGGGAGAATTTCGGAAGATTTTATCCGAGGCGAACTCAAACTTAAGGCGGGGGATAATTACAGCCAGCAAGTTGTACAACTCGATTTACAACAGTTGCAACAGTTGGGATTGTTTGACAAGGTGACGGTTTCTACTGAAGAAGTTGGGACGGATATTAATGTAATTTACAATGTCGAAGAGCGATCGGCTCGTTCTGTTGGGGCGAGTGTCACTTTGAGTGATGATGTTGGTGTGGCTGTTCCTCTTTCCTATGTCGATCGTACATTCGGCACAAACGGCCAGCGGTTGTCGGTGGAAATTCAGCCCAGCCTCCGAGGTGTGGAGTACGATGTGCGGTTTGTCAGCCCTTACGTTGCGGCAGATGACCGTTTGGGATACAGTGTGAGAGCTTTTGGCGATCGCAGAATCTCGGAAATTTTCAACAAGGATATTAATTTGCCCAATGGCGATCGAGTTCGAGAAATTCGGATGGGCGGAAATCTCGCTGTTACGCGGCCTTTGGGCGATTGGCGGGGAACTTTGGGACTGAATTATACCAATATCAGCACGCGCGATCGCAATTTAAATCTTGCCCGCCGGGACGTACTCGGCAATCCTCTCACATTCAGCGGTGCGGGCGTTGACGAATTGTATACTGTTTCTTTTGGCGCTACGCTCGATCGGCGAAACAATCCATTCAACCCAACCAGCGGCTCGATTCTCAGCCTCAGTACAGAACAGTCGATACCTCTCGGACGCGGCAACATTGTGAGCAACCGACTGCTAGCAAATTATATACAATATGTACCAGTAACTTTGCTGGGCATCAGCGAGTCGGAAGCTTTGCCAGAAATGTTGGCTTTTAATCTGCAAGGGGGAACGGTAATTGGAGATTTGCCACCGACGGAAGCGTTTCGCCTGGGCGGCCGCAATTCTGTGCGGGGCTACGACGGCGGGGAAATTGGCAGCGGGCGGAGTTATTTTTTGGCTTCCGGCGAGTATCGGTTTCCGGTTGGTAGGGATGTGGGTGGCGTGATATTTGTTGATTTTGCGTCGGATTTGGGAACGGGTGACAGCGTGTTGGGAAAACCGGCGGTAGTCAGGGATAAACCTGGGACTGGGGCGGGTGTTGGTTTGGGTGTTAGAGTGCGATCGTCCTTGGGATTAATTCGCTTGGATATGGGTGTCAGCGATGACGGGGAAATCAAATTTGTACTCGGTACAAAACAGCGATTTTAAATAGTTGACAGTTGTCAGTTGACAGTTGTCAGTTGGCAGTTGGCAGTTGACAGTTGGCAGTTGGCAGTTGACAGTTGACAACTGAAATTTGTCATATCAAATCCGGTAGCATCGGAATAATATAGGACGCTCGCACTACGGATGCAAAACTGAGATGCTCCCAAACGATATCAGTTGACGATATCTGCTCATTGACACTCTCGGGAGCATCTCATTTTTGCAAAAAACATTTCTTTCTACAGTGCTGTCCCCGCTCGCTTGGTTCTATAAGCAAGCGAGCGGGGACAGCACTATTTTAAAAGCAAAACTGAGAAGCGACCAAAATTAAAGACACAACAATGTTGTGTCCCTACGGTGTTTTAGGCAATTGAGAATTGCTATATTTAGGCTCGTAACTGCTTAACGCTTTGGTTTCTTGATATCCATCAGTTTCGGTTTCACCGCCGGAGTGCGCGGGTAAAACTTAAACTTATTGAGCGCCGCACTTGCCGATTTGGCCACACCGCTATCTGTATCTCGCAAAGCTCTTTGCAAGAGCGGAATCACTTTTTCAGACTTAATCATTGCTAGTGCTTCCACAGCAGCTTCGCGCACTTCCGGGTTGAAATCTTGAGCTAATTTACCCAAGGTTTCTATGGCTCGCTGACCGTCGGTTCTCAAAGCATTAGCCGCACCCATTTTACCTAAAGCAGACGCTGCAAATTTGCGAGTTTCTGTGTCCTGACTTTGAACGCATCCCATCAACTGCGCCACCGATGAGTAGTTTGGTGTTTGTCTGGGAGATTCAAGCGTTTGTCTGATTTCGAGTTGTTCTAAATCAATTGATTGTGGTTCGGAAAATTCTGTGTAATTTAACTCTTGTTCAACTTCAGGTTGATTGAACTCAGGTTGATTGAACTCAGGTTGATTGAACTCACTTGATGGTTCTTCTTGCCAAACTTCTTGTTGTGGTAAATCCGATGTAAATTCTGTTGGATTTAACTGACTGAACTGTTGCTCCGGGATTTCTTGTTGTTGTACATTACTCTCGTATTGCTCTTGCAAAGACCTGATAGTAGCTTGCATCTGAGCTTCGCGAGCTTGAAACTGCTCGTGAGCGGCTTGCAACTGACTTTCGTATTGCTGTTGCAAAGCCTCCGTCGTTGATTGTATGTCAACTTCGCTGTTCCCATATTGCGAGGCAGCTTGTCTCAATTGAATTTCGTGTTGTTTTTGCAGGTTTTGAAAATGTTCATCCATCTGAGCTTGATAACTGTCATGCAATTCGTCAGAAAGTGTGAGTATATGACGTTCGTGTTCGGCTTGCAAAGATTGTATATTTTCCTGAAGCCTAGCATTGTGAGCGGCCTCTAATTCCTGGGTGAATTGTCGCATCTGCTGCTCGTGGGCGCCTGCAACTTGTTGGAGCCGATCGCGTTCTGCTAAAACTTGTTGGAGTCGATTTTCGTATTGAGTCGCAACTTGTTGAATCTGATTTTCGTATTGAGTTGTAACTTGTCTGAGTAAATTTTCGTGTTCAACAGTAGCGCTTCTAAACCGATCTTCTCCTTCTCGGTGTGGAGATTCGGTAGTTTGTTGCATTCGAGATATCTGAGCTAGTTCTATATCCTGAGCTATTCTGCGAGTTTGCAGCAAGTGTTCTTGCTTTTGCTTGTGCAACCGCTTTTCCACTAACCAGTAAGCCGCTGCTATCCCCGCCAAAAAACCTACGATCGCTCCTATGATTTCCACAACTGAGCTCCTCCGGACAATATAGTGATGCTGGACTTTTTACAATTTAACCATACAGCCGGGAAGTCCCGCGCTCTACCTGTACAATCCGTGAGCGTCGGGCTCAAAGGCGAGCGAGTTGACGATTACAGCCGAGCCGCACAACGCGCAGCGTTTGAGGTTTGAGGCTTGATGAGAAAACGAGCCAACTTATTGACAACCGCAAAATCCTTGTGTTAATTTTTTACCAGAAATGCCGATAGCCGATAAATGCCGAAAGCTTACAAGTTCCGAATCTACCCAGCGCCCACCAGCAACAGTATTTTGCTGGTGATGAGAGGTTGTTGTCGATGGTTTTGGAACTATAGTTTGAATAAGAGCCAAGTAACCTATAAGGAAACTGGTAAGGGATTGAGCAGATTGGCTATTCAAGGTATGCTACCAGCGCTCAAGAAGGAATACCCTTGGTTGAAAGATGGGGCATACTCACAAAGCTTGCAAGTAGTAGCACTGAATCTATCAACTGCTTACAAAAACTTCTTTGAGAAACGTGGTGGGTTTCCTAGCTTCAAATCCAAGCACAACAGGCAATCTGTCAGCTATCCCCAGAATGTGAAAATTCTGGAGAGCACTATAAAATTTCCGATTATTGGTGAAGTCAAAGCCAAGATTCATCGCCAGTATGATGGCACGATCAAAACTGTAACGGTATCCCAAAATCGAGATGGTTCGTATTTTGCATCGGTACTTGTTGATGATAAAATTGGCACTCCAGATGCTAATATCGAAGGAAAAGCAATTGGCTTAGATGTTGGGCTAACTGATTTCTTGGTCACGTCTGACGGCTCTAAGTACAAGCATCCTAGAGCAACCGCTAAACATCGTAAAAATCTGAAGCGCAAGCAACAGAAGCTAAACCGAAAAGTCAAAGGCAGTAACCGACGGAATAAAGCCCGGAAGTTAGTAGCCAAGGTGAATTCTAAAATCAAAAGAGTGCGTGAGGATTTTCTGCACAAGCTATCCCGCAAGATAGTCAACGAAAACCAAGTAATTGTAGTAGAAGATCTAAATATCAAAGGAATGGTAAGAAACCATTGCCTAGCCAAAGCTATCTATGATGCTGGCTGGGGAATGTTTGGAACAATGCTTAAGTATAAAGCCGAGGCAGAAGGCAAGGTCTATTTAGAGATTGACCGATTCTTTCCTAGCTCCAAAACTTGTAACCATTGCTTGTTCAAAGTTTCTAAAATGAATTTGAAAATACGCCAATGGAAATGTCCTAAGTGTGATTCTGTGAATGATAGAGATATCAACGCAGCGCTAAACATTAGAGACGAAGGCTTGCGGTTTTTGGCGTTGGGAATCAGCGCTACTGCCAGTGGACGCAATGTAAGTCAACCCGGAAGAATCTCGGTTCTTTCGGATGCTGTTGCGGTGGAAGCTGGAAGCCCACTCTCTACCGCAAGGTGAGAGTTGGGTAATTCACCCATATAGCCTCTTGTAACCGCCCAAGAGCAGCAGCCAGACTGTCACTCCCAGCCAGTGAATCACCACCGCAGGCCAGATGGAACCGATGAGCAGGTATGCGATGGAGCACGCTACTCCCAAAACAGCGGCGAGTAGCAAAAACACGGGATTCTTGACATACCTCCTCGTCCTGAAGGAGCGAGGATTCCTTGACGCTTCACAGCAATGTGCTACCGAAGTAGTCTTACCCTCGCTCTGCGTCCGTTTAGAGTCTCCCAATGCCCTGTGGCGACTATGTTTCATTGTACTCAAGCCTAAAGCTTATTGTCTTCAGGGATGTAGTTAAACATTGCCCCTCGGAACTGTCTAGGTACGCTCTCATCGTAGCTATTTCAACGTGTCTTGAGCCTGTAGACTTCTCTATTTTAGCACAAAGCCGTCCTAAAAGGACGGGGTTTTAAACCCATTTTTCTGATAAAGGTCGATCGACCGATCGGATAAAAAGTCAGTGCGTTGAGCGGGTGGTAAACTACAAACAACACCAAACTGGAGCATCCCCAAAACCACAGCATTAGCCCAGAAGGGTTCTCAAAAGCGTGCGGGAGCATTAACACGCGGAAAAAAACTTCCTCAGTCAGCCCCGGAGTTAACAAACAGCCCGCGAGCACTCCCGCAATTATCGGCCCGGAGGTTTGCACGTCTACTTTCAGAAATCCCGACCAAAAACCGATGGGAAGTGCGATCGCGCTATAAACTAGCACCAGCAGAGCTACAACCAGCCAATCGGTGAAATCGGGAATAGTTGAAAAAGCGTGGGTGAGGCGGCGTGCTAGCAAGTCGAAGGGAAGAAGCGAGAATAAAGAGAGAAAAGGAAGCATCTCAGTTTTTGCTTTTATAGTGCGAGCGTCCCCGCTCGCTTGGTTCTATCAACAAGCGAGCGGGGACAGCACTCAAACACAAAAAATGCTTTTTACAACAATGAGATACTACCGTTTATTTTAAAGCTTTTAATCGATCGAATAACTGAGCAACTTTGGTCAAATCTTTATCTCCCGGCGCTATTTCTACGCCGCTCGAAAGGTCAACACCGCTGAAGTTATTGCCGATCGCGCGATCGATCGCATTTAAAATATTATCCGGTGTTAAGCCGCCCGCCAGCAGCCAAGGACAAGCTGGTTTAAACTCTGCTAACATCATCCAATCTATAGTTTTGCCAGTACCGCCAAGTTGAGCCGGATGGTAAGCATCCAACAGTAAAGTATCGACACGCAGGGCGTAAATTGCAGCGGTGGCTAACGTTTCATGACTCTTAACTCTCAAAGCTTTGATAATTTCAATTCCCGGCAAAAACTCGCGCAGCCGATCGCAATATTCCGCTGTTTCATCTCCGTGCAGTTGCACCCCACTTAAATTTGACTCTGCCGTTACTTGACAGATATTTTCTATTGTGGTATTTGCAAACACGCCAATGCGATCGACATTTTTCGGCAACTGTTCGACAATCAGGCGAATGGTTTCGGGGCTGACATAGCGCGGGGAAGCGGGTACGCAGATAAACCCCAAAGCTTGGGCTCCCAAACGGGCGATCGCCATTCCCTGGTCTAATTTAGTGATTCCGCAAATTTTTACCCGCACTCTTTTTCCTCTGTGCTGAATTTGTATCAAAATATAAACGAATTGTTAACTATTAAAACAAATCTTAGTTTAATGCAAAATACTTTTTATAATTTTCTAAATCAATTAATCTGTGAAATCCGGAGCATATAAACATGATTAACTCATCTTTGCTGTTAGCCGTACCATCTGCCACTGCCTTAACGGTGGAGTGGACACCAATGGTAGGACTGACAATGATTATATGCAACTTGCTGGCGATCGCGATCGGCTACTACGGCATCAACAAACAAAACCGAGGCAAGGGCCCAGCTTTACCCGTTGCAGTCCCTGGAATGTTCAAAGGCTTCGGCATCCCAGAATTGCTGGCCACAACCAGCTTGGGCCACTTGCTCGGGGCAGGAGTAATCTTGGGCTTGGGTAACGCCGGAGTGCTTTAAAAATCACGGTTTGGGAAAGGCAAGGGTTTGAAAAGATATAATAGAAATTCATTCTTCCTCTCCTTTCCCAGGAAACTTTCATGCAGACAGGTTGGCGAATCGGCTCTTTATTTGGCATCCCGCTACTCATAGATTATTCGTGGTTTATAATTTTAGCCCTAGCAACCCGCGAATACGCCAGCAGTTACCGATTGTGGGGATCTGCGCTCTCCTGGAGTGCCGGGTTCGCAATAGCTTTGCTACTATTTGCTTCCGTACTGTTGCACGAATTAGGGCACAGCTTGGCGGCGATGTCGCAAGGCATTAAAGTTAATTCTATTACTCTATTCTTATTTGGCGGAGTAGCTTCGATCGACTCTGAATCAAAAACTCCGGGTCAAGCTTTTCAAGTAGCTATTGCTGGCCCTCTCGTCAGCTTTGCGCTGTTTTTAATCCTCGGTTTGGGTTCTCAAGTTTTCCCCCAGACAAGTTTGCTATCAATTATTACAGAAAAAGTAGCAGTAATCAATCTAGTTTTGGGATTATTTAACTTGATTCCCGGGCTGCCTTTGGACGGAGGACAAGTTTTAAAAGCAGCAATTTGGAAAATCACTGGTTCTCGATTTGCCGGCGTGCGTTGGGCTGCAAAAACAGGACAAATTTTGGGTTGGTTGGCTGTTGCTTTCGGTGTCAGTTTATGTTTGTTAGCGCGCCAGTACGGCGGTTTGTGGATGGCGCTGATCGGCTGGTTTGCGATTCGGAATGCTAGTAGCTACAGTCGCTTTACTTCGTTGCAAGAAGCGCTGCTCAAAACTAAGGCCGCCGATGCAATGAGCCGCGAGTTTCGAGTTGTCGATGCAAATTTGAGTTTGCGAGAATTTGCCGATCGCTATTTGCTAGAAGTCAATCCCTTTCCATTTTACATCGCTGCGACCAACGGGCGGGATTTGGGCTTAGTGTCGATCGACGATATCCGCTGCACAGAGCGCAGTCAGTGGCAAATTCAGACTTTGCACAACATTTTGCAACCCCTGGAAAAAACCCCCACAGTCTCCGAAAAAGCATCCATTGCAGAAGTAATTAACAGCATGGAAGCCCGCCAACTCCCGCGAATCCTCGTCCTTTCGTCCATTGGTGCAGTCGTAGGGACGATCGATCGGGGCGACGTGATGAAAGTTATGGCAAAATACCTCAAACCCAAGATTTCCGAAGCTGATATCAAGCACAGCAAAGAAGAAAACAGTTATCCCCTGGGATTGCAGTTAAGTGCGATCGCTAAAACCGTACAAGAAAATTAATTTAAAATGGGGCATCAATAATCCAGATTAGTCACAATTTCAGGTTTCATTCAGTTGACAGTTGACAGTTGACAGTTGACAGCTTGATAGCTTGATAGCTTGATAGCTTGATAGCGACATCTACCTAGAAGGAAGAGAATTGGAATAATGAATAGTCTTCTTTTTTTAAAGTTATCCCGATGGGGGGAGAGGCTTTAAACCAATTATTTCTGCTAAATAGGCGTGCATAAATAAACTCAACCTAAAAAGCTAATTTCCTTGCTGTCAGGAACTTATGACCCACGGTATTGTTCTGTTAATTATGACCGCCTACATAGCACATTTTTTTGTCCAAGATGGTTAAAACAAAAATTCTTATGCCCAATCTTTTTAAGATATTTCATCAATTGGGAGAGAAACGTTGTAGTTGGAAAAAGTTAAGTTTTTCCTTACCCTTCGCTGATTTACAACCTCTTGCCGTCACCTGCATTGTCGTGACAGGAACTCTCTTAGGAGTGCGACATTTAGGTTGGTTGCAGCCCTTGGAATTGAAGGCTTTTGACTTGATGGTACAGTTGCGCCCCGATGCAGGCCCTGACCCGAGGTTGCTAGTAGTGACAGTCACAGAACTGGACATTCATACTTTTAAGAAATGGCCAATCTCTGATGGAGTTTTAGCGAAGGCGATCGCCTCCATAGCGCGTCTCGAACCCGTCGCTATTGGTCTGGATATAATCCGCGATATCCCCTACGAACCAGGAAACGCAGAATTGGCAGCTCAATTCACAAACCCCAAACTCATCCCGATTACTTTCATCGGCAAGTCAGAGTACGATCGCGCTCTACCACCTCCCAACATACCCAAAGCACGGATAGGATTTAACGATTTAGTAATCGATCCAGACGGCATAATTCGCCGGAGCTTGATCTTTCGTTCCAACGGACAATCCACTCTCAGCTCATTTGCGCTCCGGCTGGCTTTCAAATATATTGACAGTAAAAAAATTCCTTCAACACTCACAAAAGATCAAGAAATAAAAGCAGGAAACACAGTCTTTTCGCGACTGCGATCGGACTCAGGAGGTTATCAGACAATTGACACTGGAGGCTATCAAATCTTGCTCAATTATCGCTCTCCTGAAAATACGGCAAAAACCGTGACACTCACTCAAGTTTTGGAGGGAAAACTAGACCCCGAATTGGTGAAGGGTAAAATAGTGATAATCGGGGTTACAGCCCCAACTACAAAAGATGTCTTTTCTACCCCTTACAGCGCCACTGCCAGCGACAACCGCATGATGCCTGGAGTCTTTATTCATGCAGCGGCAACTAGCCAAATTATTAACGCAGCTTTAGATGGCAAAAATCTATTTTGGTTTTGGGATGAATGGCAAGAAATGCTCTGGATAGCTGTTTGGGGAGCAGTTGGCGGCTGTTTAGCTTGGCGGCTAGAAAATACGATCAATTTCATAGTCAGCGCGATCGCACTTAGCGGCATATTATGGGGATTCACATTTTTTCTATTCACTCAACAGGGGTGGATATCACTGGCCTCACCGACACTAGCATTTTTGATCGCCCCAGCAGTTGTAATCACATACAAGTACCAGCAGTCAAAGCAGCAGCAAGAAATTGTGATGAAATTATTAGGACAGCAAACCTCACCGGCGATCGCCAATGCCCTGTGGAAAGAGCGCGTCCATCTCCTCCAGTCGGGCCTATTGCCGGGGCAAAGACTAACTGCTACAATGATCCTGACAGACTTGCAGGGTTTTAGCACTATTTCCGAAAAATTATCCCCAGAAGTAGTAATGCCTTGGTTAAATGAATATTTATCAGCAATGGCCGAGGAAGTGCAAAAACATCAAGGGGTGATTAATAAATTTACCGGAGATGGAATGCTGGCTGTATTTGGTGTTCCTATCCCCCGCACAACTCCCGAAGAAATTGCCGAAGATGCTCGCCTTGCGGTATCTTGCGCCCTAGCTATAAGTGCGTGCTTACCAGCCCTGAATCAAAGTTGGATCGATCGCGGTTTGCCGTCGGCAAAAATGCGAGTCGGAATTTTTACAGGGCCGATAATGGTGGGCAGTTTGGGAGGCAAAACCCGTTTAGAATATGGAGTAATCGGTGATAGTGTCAATATCGCTTCTCGCCTGGAAAGCTGTGAAAAAGATCGGCAAGAGGACACCTGCCGCATTTTAATTGCCGAAGAAACCTTAGTGCATATTCAAGGAAAATTTGAGGTAGAATCTTGGGGAGCTTTACCTTTAAAAGGCAGGGAGCAAAAAGTTAATGTCTATCGCGTCTTGGGAGGAGAAAGATCGTCCAAGTAAAAATAGACAACATATCTTACAAACATCATGCAAATCCTAGAAAAAAAATGACTAAATTTACACTAAAATCCCTCGTCTTTAGTTCCATATTGTTGATAGGAGCATTTAATGCTTGCCAATTTGCAAGTGTGGGACAGCCAACGCCAGATAATGTGGGCCAGCCGCGCAATACTGTACCGGGAGGGCCGCGCTTCGCTCAGCCCCGTGAAGATATGGAGCAATCGCCCCCTCGATCGCCCAGATCGACGACGCGCGGTAACTGTCGCAACAGCGAGCTAAATGCAATAAATCTCACAGGCTTAGTCCCTCAAAATAAAATCTCACGAACTGTTTCCGAATATCCAACATTCTTTTTCTACTTGCCTCCAACAAGGGCGGAATCAGCCGAATTTATCCTACTAGATCCAAGCGGCAAGCAGATTTATAAACAGACTCTCAAAGTTGCCAATTTATCAGGAGTAATCGGCGTTAGTATCCCCGCTAACAAGAATGTGCCTCCCTTGGAAGTAGGCAAAAAATACACTTGGAATTTTACAGTGATTTGCGAGGCTGAAGAGAGATCTGCCGATCTGCTCGAAATTGGTACTATACGGCGAGTTGATCTCAGTGCAGATATCCGCAGTGAATTAGAAAAGGCAGATCCGCGGCGGAAAACAGCTATTTATGCTGAAAATGGGATTTGGCAAGATGCTCTCAGCAATTTAGCTGCTGCTCGTCGCGATCGCCCTTCGGATACAATGCTGGATGCTGATTGGGAAAGCTTGCTAGATGCAGTGAAATTGACCAAAATTGCCAAACAGCCGATCGTCCAAGTGCAAACTGAGCCAAAACCATAAGCTCTACAGCATTTAAATTTAACTTTTTGGGTGTTGCCAAGAGCGCCCACCCCACAAGCATGATACCAAAAATCTTTTGTGGAACGGCCATCTTGGCTGTTCCCAAAAGATGAGGTACGTTGTTGGGCTTCAGCCCTCTTAGTAACAGTATTCGTAGGGTGCGTCGCCACCAACAATCCCTCAAAAAAATCGACAATTTCACGGCATCGACCTGTAGGAGATTACAGATTAAATTCTATAGAATTCTTTCAGCTATCAACAAATAGATTTTTTTTGAGTCAATTCCCAAATATCCTCCCATTCCTCCTCCGAAAGTGGCCGCACCTCCAAATCAATATCAAAACAGCGACAAGCCGCCGCACTCAAAGCATCAATTACAGTTGCAATCAAATCATCTCTCCCTTCAGATAGAGGTAATTTCACAGGAATTAATTCCTCCCCAAAAACCTGAGAAAACAAACCAATATCCGGCTGCAAACGCATCGAACCATGCTGCAAAATAGCATCACCACGGCGCAATTGCGCGCTACCAATTAACTTGCAGCCATCAACCGTCACCAAATCCGCACCCGTCGCCGTACCAAAACAATTGGGATTGTGAATGTAACCGCGCCCAGCTTCCCCGTAGTGCAAATCCACACCGATCGCCCGCCAACCTTCAATCAAAAACTCGCATATAGTGTGATAAGCTTTCAAGCGGCTGCTCTCAAATCCCGACGCCACAACTGCATAAGTCAAATCCCCTTGGTGGAGCACAGCGCGCCCACCGCTAGGGCGTCTCACCAACTCCAGAGGCTGTCCCTCCCAAGATAGCTGCTGCCAAAATTCCGGCCAGCGCTGCTGGTGGTAGCCCAAGGAAATCGCCGTCGGTGCCCAGGTGTAAAATCGCAGAGTTGGCGGATTTTTCCCCGCTAGATGCTTTTCTAGCAGCCATTTGTCGATCGCCATCTGCACCCTACCAGACGCCGACAGCAGCGGAATTAAACGCCATACAGAATTAGCCATTAGCCCCCATTCCTGAGTTTATACTCAATAAGTTCGCAGGATGTTTTAAAATTAGAAACAGTTTTTTGTGCCTGTCTTTTAATTTGGTGCAAGTTTAACGCCCGCCCGTGCTTTAAAAATAATCAGGAAAAATCATCGTACAACCATGAGCAACAGTGTAATTGTCATTAACGACGAAAAATTTGAAACAGAAGTCCTGAAAGCAGAGCAACCAGTGCTTGCCTATTTTTGGGCATCTTGGTGCGGGCCTTGCAAACTCATCGCGCCCTCGATCGACTGGATGGCTGCCAACTACAGCGACCTAAAAGTGGTTAAAATGGAAATTGACCCCAATCCTGTTACTGTCAAACAGTATAAAGTAGAAGGAGTTCCAGCACTCAGACTGTTTAAAAATGGCGAAGTAGTCCTTTCCCACGAAGGAGCTATTACCAAACAAACATTGCTCGGTTTGCTAGAAGGTCACTTATAAAATTTTGAAATGATTCGGGAGTTTCCAACTCCCCACCCACAACTAGATCCATCCCCAATAAATTTTCAACATCTCTCCTTTCTCTTCAATCTCTCTCTTCCTCTGCGCCCTCTGCGCTCTCTGCGGTTAAAAAAAAATGTCTGAAAAACATCAAAAATAATCAGTTTTTAGCAATTTTAAATGATTGATTAATATCAATAAAAATACAAAAAATATGCAATTTGCCAAACGTTTACAACCCCTAAAATTTAATGTATTTGCCGATATGGATCGGGCAAAAGCTCTAGCAAGAGCCGCCGGACAAAATGCGATCGACTTGTCTCTGGGTTCTTCCGATTTGCCTGCGGCTGCTCACATTACAGATGCGATCGCCAATTCCCTATCAGATCCTAGCACCCACGGCTATTTACTGTTTAACGGAACCCGCTCTTTCCGGGAAGCAGCAGCTTCCTGGTACGAGCAAAAATTTGGGATTTCAGTCGATCCAGAAACAGAAGTGCTGCCGTTAATTGGTTCCCAAGAAGGCACCGCGCATATGCCTTTAGCTGTGCTCAACCCCGGAGATTTTGCTTTGCTGCTAGATCCGGGCTATCCTTCCCACGCGGGAGGTGTGTATTTGGCGGGCGGTCAAATTTACCCGATGCCCCTACTAGCAGAAAATCAGTTTTTGCCTGTTTTTGAAGATATTCCGATGCCCGTCTTGGCTCAGTCGAAGATGATGGTTTTGAGCTATCCTCACAATCCTACAACTGCGATCGCCCCGCTGGCATTTTTTGAGAAAGCAGTGAATTTTTGTCGCCAACACGAGCTCGTTTTAGTTCACGATTTCCCCTATGTGGATTTGGTGTTTGACGATTCCGTAGGGGCGGTGGATGGTGCGCGCCCGCCCTCCGATATCCAGGAATTTCGTAAATTGATGGCGCCGTCGATTTTTCAAGCCGATCGAGATAAGAGTGTGGCGATCGAGTTTTTCACGCTATCAAAATCCTACAATATGGGAGGCTTTCGAGTTGGATATGCGATCGGCAATCCCGAACTAATTACAGCCCTGCGACAAGTAAAAGCCGCCGTAGACTTCAACCAATATCTAGGGATTTTGAACGGAGCCAGCGCGGCATTAACGGGCCCCCAAGATAGCGTCACCACCAGCGTCGAAACCTTCAGAAAACGCCGGGATACCTTTGTAAATGCGCTAAGGGCGATCGGCTGGGAAGTGCCCGTACCCCCCGCCACCATGTACGTTTGGGCGAAACTACCAGCACCTTGGGCGTCGGATTCGGTGAAATTTTGCACTCAGCTAGTACAGAGTACAGGAGTCGCAGCATCCCCCGGCGCCGGTTTCGGGAAATCAGGAGAAGGCTACGTGCGATTTGCCTTAGTTGAGTCACCTGAAATTTTGGAAGCAGCGGTTAGAAAAATTGCGGAATTTCTCAATTAATTGCTCAGTTAAAAAGATTGTATTCATGCACTCTCCTCTCTTGAAATTATCTGCGTTTATCTGCGTTTATCTACCTATATCTGCGGTTAATTTATCAATCCAAGATTTATTAAATCATCTCGTGCCGGCTCAATTAACCGCAGTAAGATTCGTTCGTAGTGCGGACTTCAGTCCGCAGCCTGAGTATAAGTAGATGAAACTAACGAAAAATTACCAGAAAGAATTGGTTGAAAGCAAGAAAGCGAGTGAGGAAGAAATTAAAATCAGACTATTCATTACTCCAATCCTCTTCCTTCTAGGTAGAGGTCGCTCTCAAACTGTCAACTGTCAACTGTCAACTGTCAACTGTTGAACAATTCTTAAAAGTAGCCCTACTCCTGGGAATTGGTATAAGTTGAAAATGCTAGAACTGAGGCACACCTAATCAGAAACCGGGTTTTTCACAAAAAAACTTCGTTACAGCCAATCAAAACCCTAAAAACCCGGTTTCCAGCAGTCGGAATGCGTAAGTATTCTCTCGTTATCTCTACCTAACGGAATAGATATTTACCAGTAATATCTGTCACAATTTATGTTGAAATGTTAAGGTGAGACATCTTGGGAATTGCCAGTTCCGCTCACCCACTCTAAAAATCCTTGAAATGAACTCTGTCGGGGTAGCGATTGTTCTGTAGCTGCGATCGCACATCCCAAAAATACCACGCTTCCCAAAATTGCCAGTAACGGAAAATGCTTGCCCAGCCCAAAGTCCCGCTGAAGGCGAGCTAACGGCCTGCTCTCGCGCCTGAGCATCTTTCCCACCGTCAGTTGTTTGAGACTAAAAGGATCGCGGACAAAATGGCCGCTCCAGCTAATTACCATATGAGAATGGCAGTGGGGACAGGTGAATAGTCCGCTGACCATTCCGACTGGGCCCACGACGCTGGAACGGTTGCAAATCGGGCAAGTGACAGAATGAGTGTTATAGGTGGGAGCGTTCATAACTGCTTTTCTTGAGTAAAAAACCAACAACCAATTGAGAGCCTGCGTTAACGCCTAGGGCATATACCTTCATAGGCACTTTATCCTTAATTCCTAGTTTACAGCGGCGATCGGGTCGATCGGAGCTCACTGCTTGGGAAAACTTTCAAATTGCCAATCTCGTAACGAGTGCAAATCGGGAACACAGGTGAGATTGTATTGCAGCGGAGTAACGGTAATTTTATTGTCGCGAATAGCTTGTACGTCTGTAGGAATATCATGCCAAACTGCCGATTCGGAGGTTTCTTCCACATCTTCTAACAATTCCCCAGCCAGCCAATAATAAGTTTTGCCGCGCGGATCGGTGCGCTTTTGAAATATGTCGAAATAGCGGCGAATGCCTTGACGGGCGATCGCAACTCCGGTAATTTCTGCTTGTGAGACTGCTGGTATGTTGACATTCAACAGTGTCGGTTTTGGCATTGGCTGTTTTTCCAACTGTCGTAGCAAGGTGACAGCGAAATCCACTGCCGGCCCAAATTCCTGCGAAGTATAGCTGGCGAGGCTGAAAGCAATGCTGGGAATGCCTTCCATAATTCCTTCCATCGCAGCCGAAACCGTCCCCGAACAGATGATGTCCGTGCCTAAATTCGGCCCGTGGTTGACGCCAGCAAGGACAAAATCGGGCGGTTTGTCAAGTAAAGCCCACAAAGCTAGTTTAACGCAGTCGGCGGGAGTACCCGAACAAGCCCAAGCTTTGACGGCGGGGTCAAAAACAGATTCGACAATTTCGGCGCGGATGGGTTGGTGCAGTGTAAGGCCGTGTCCGGTAGCGGAGCGCTCTCTGTCGGGACAAACAACGCTCACAGAGTGACCGGCGGCGGTGAGAGCGTTGGCGAGGCTGCGGATGCCTTGTGCAAAGATGCCGTCGTCGTTGCTAATTAAAAGTTTCATTGAAATTTTTAGAGGCCTGAGAATAATCTTAAACTAGATTCAAGTAGGGCGATCGGTTTTACTTGCAATTATCTATTACCTATTACGCATTAAGCAGCCACCGGGTGCATCTCAGTTTTGCTTTTAACAGTGCTGTCCCCGCTCGCTTGGTTCTATAAGCAAGCGAGCGGGGACAGCACTGTTGTAAAAAGAAATGTTTTTTGCAAACAAAAATGAGATGCTCCCCAGCGATCAATCTAAAATCTACAAGTCAGCCACACCAAAATTGCGCTAAACTCAGCTTGGCCCAAAATCGCCATCAATCTAAAATCTAAAACCTAAAATCTAAAATCAAAATGACTGTCCAGCTCAGCGACATTGAAACTCAACTAGAAACCCTGGGCCAAGAGTCCAAAAGTGCGATCGCAAGTGCGAATACCCTCGAACAACTCGAACAGTTACGCCTTGGCTACCTAGGCAAAAAAGGCCAACTCTCTCAAATTTTAGGCATGATGGGCAAACTGTCGGCAGATCAGCGGCCCAAAGTAGGCGCGATCGCCAATACCGTAAAAGAAGCCCTACAAGCCGACTTAGAAGACAAGCGCGCCGCTCTCCAAACCGCCCAAATAGAACTCAAATTAGCCTCAGAAACCCTTGATGTTACCATGCCGGGGATTTTTCGCCCTCAAGGTCGAATTCACCCCTTAAACGCCGTCATAGACCGCGCTCTCGATATTTTTGTCGGCCTCGGCTACACCGTCGCCAACGGCCCGGAAATGGAAACAGATTATTACAACTTCGAGGCGCTCAACACTCCGCCCGACCACCCGGCGCGGGATATGCAAGATACATTTTACCTGCCAGGTGGCGACTTGCTGCGGACTCAGACATCATCCGTGCAAATTCGCTACATGGAACAGCACAAACCGCCGATTCGGATTGTCTCTCCCGGCCGCGTTTATCGCCGCGATACTGTTGATGCTACTCACGCGGCAGTTTTCCACCAAATTGAACTTTTAGCTATTGGTGAAAATCTGACATTTACTGACTTGAAAGGCACAATTAAAGAGTTTTTGCGACAAATGTTCGGGCAAGATTTGCCGATTCGTTTCCGCACGAGTTACTTTCCGTTTACAGAACCTTCTGCTGAAGTTGATTTGCAGTGGAACGGCAAATGGCTGGAAGTTTTGGGCTGCGGTGTAGTAGATCCTAATGTTCTTAAAGGAGTCGGTTTAGATCCAGAAAAGTATACTGGATTTGCAGCCGGTTTTGGGGTGGAGCGGTTCGCTATGGTACTTTATGAAATTGATGACATTCGCCGGGTTTATGCTAGCGATTTACGATTTTTGCGGCAGTTTTAAGTAGTGGCTTGAGGTCGGTTTTACTCTGAAGGTACGTTGTTGCGCTTCAGCGCTCTTTAGCTAATATTAGAAAGAGCGCTGAAGCGCAACAACGTACCTAATTTGTCTGACGACAATAAAACCGCCCTGGGTTTTACTCTGACTGTAGGGGTTTTGGTTAATGTAGATCGATGTTTTGAGTTTCGATCGACCTGACAAGGCGAAAAAACCTAATATCCTGTCCGAAGAGAGCGAGCGCCGTAAGCTTGGTTTGTAGTGAGGACTAAAGTCCTCGGGAAAAGAAGGACTAAAGTCCTCACTACAAACCTACTGAGTATGATTTATTTTCTACTTGCTAAAAGCACCTTTGATACTGTCAACAGCGCGCTCCACAGCATTCTTTGTGTTATCTACTGCTTTCTGTGTGCGAGCTGAATCTTCTTCTGCTCTTTTCTCAATTGTAGCTGCATCTTTCTTGGCTTTGCGCTCGACTACACTACCATCTTCTGATGCTCGATCGACTTTAGCAGCATTTGTCTTGGCTGTTTCCTTCACCTTCTCTTCTGTATCTCGGATGAAGTTCTTGGCTCTTCCGGCATCTGTGCTGGCTTTGTCTTGAACTTTATCGCCTATATCTGCTGCTGCGATCGAGCTTACAGCAAGAGAAGCCATTGCTGCGGTGTTCGAGAAAAATGCACCCTGCCAAGCAAATGCCATCGCTGACACGCAAAGCACAGTTGCAGCCAGATAGCGCCCGAGAGTCGAAAGCCGTTTGGTAAAATAATTCAGTTTCATAGAGTACAAAATGAGATATAACATCCTATTTGTACTCGATTGGCGCGATCGGCTAAACCATTCTCCAGATAGAGGTTATCCTGCGCCCACTTCTTAGAAAAAATCCGTCTTTTGATAGATTGAAGCAAAAAACGTCAGTCGATTTGAGATTTGAGATTTGACTCCACAGCCGAGATTTGGGGATTCAACACTCTATTTTAGATTTGTTATTTGCTATTCAAAAATTGACTCCACAGCCGCGATTAGGGGACTTCAACTAATGCTAGCGATTGGCGCTCTTTGCGGTAATTTTAAGGTAAAGTGCGATCGCCTGCCACACATGTGAACTGTAGACGGTTGACTCTTCCCCTCTCCCCCTCTCCCTCTCTCCCTCTCGCCTTCTCGGGTTCTACCATAACGAGCAATTTACAGGTGCAGCAGCTTAATTTTTCCTCGCTTAAATCTTACGCTGCATTAATTTATACAAATAAAAATTGACTTGCAGGCAGTATTCTGTTATAGACAGTATTTTTCTGGAAGACAAATCGCTTTTTTTGCTATATTGACCAGCAATAAAGATAATGGTTTTGATTAGATTGAGGAGTTGAACGGATGAAAAACTTGAATTGCTGGAACAAACCCGCTGCATTGCTGGGCGCGATCGCCATTGTAGCCGGAAGTGTGCAGGCGACTGCGATCGGTGTTGCCACCTCACCAGCATCCACTACCAGTCAGGATGCTGAAAAAATTTCCTTTGAAGATAGCGCCACCTTTCAAATCGCCCAAGCTGACACCCTTTGCCGCAAAGTAACTCCCAAAGAAGGTTTGACAGTTCGCCAGAACCCAGACCCCAAATCCGTGAGAGTTGGCGGTGTAGCCATGAATACTCAGGTAACACTGTTCCAAGGCGCTACTTCTGTTAAAGCCTCCGACGGCCGCCTCTGGATTCAAATTACCGCTCCCGTAAAAGGGTATATAGCTACCGGATACCCGAACAACGAGGCTAATTTAGCTTCGTGCACAATTAGTCAAGCTCCTTCCCCAAGTCCAGCACCAGCACCAGCACCAGCACCTGCGCCTGCACCTGCACCTGCACCTGCGCCAGCGCCAGCACCAGCGCCAGCGCCAGCGCCAGCACCTGCACCAGCACCTGCACCAGCACCTGCACCAGCACCTGCACCAGCACCAGCACCTGCACCAGCACCAGCACCTGCACCTGCGCCAACACCAGCACCAGCACCTGCGCCAGCACCTGCGCCAACACCAGCACCAACACCAGCACCAACAACGGGCCCCGTCAGCCTGTGCCGCCAAGTAGAACCTCGCGTAGCACCGAAAGGTCTGGCTATTCGTGCGGAGCCTTCAAAGACTGCGACAGTTAAAGGCGGCGTACCCGCTAACGGTCAAGTAACGCTTGTGCCGAATTTCCAGTTAGTCAAAGATAAGAATGGAGAAGACCGCAATTGGGTTGAGATTTCAGCCCCTGTTCCGGGATTCATCTCGGCTGGAAACTTGATCATGTGCAAGTAAACTTCTGAGTTCTATCAGATCGAATTTGGTTTGTAGTGAGGACATTAGCCCACATTCAAGAAGGACTAAAGTCCTTACTACAAACCTTGCTACAGTCGAGTTTTAGATTATTAAAAATTATCGAAACGCCACAGAAATTGTAAGTTGCTGTGGCGTTTTCTTATGAGAAGAGGGTAATTTCGCGACCAATTATAACCCAATACGGTTTACTTAACGCTTTTGATGAATTTTATCTGACGATTTTTGGATTATAAAGAGGTGAAGTAGATATTAAGAAGATTTTACCGCAGAGAACACAGAGAACACAGAGAGGGGAGGGATAAAAGGTTTTTTTCCAAAACTTTCGCAATACTCTTGCCTCTGCGCCAAAAGCGCCCCAATACGGTTCAAAACTCTTCTCTTGATGGAGTGGATTGTATTTCAATACGGTTTACTTAATGCTTTTGATGAATTTTATCTGACGATTTTCTGGCAATATAGCCATTTTGGGCAAGTCAGATTTTTCTTAAGTAAACCGTATTGAATTATAACCCTAAGAAGGCAAGATAATTGATGACAGGAAATCCGAGGATCCGATCGCCCCATTAATCCCCACCAGATTCGCTAAAACCCGATCGGTTCCTGCGACTCGCAGCAACGTACCGTCAGGAGTGGTGCTCAATTGCAACTGCTGGAAACTCAGGCCGCCAATCAAAATAAACTTATCGACACCGGCCTCAAAACCGATCGCAGTATCAGTACCACTGTCAGCACCCAAGACAAATCGATCGCTCCCAATACCTCCGATTAAAGTATCGTCGCCCAAGCCACCAAACAGCCAGTCATCACCATCACCCCCATTGAGCAAGTCGTTATCCTTACCGCCAATTAGGGTATCGGTGCCAGCATCTCCATTCAGGGTATCTTCCCCTTCATTGCCGTAGAGCAAATCATCGCCAGCATCGCCATTGATGCAGTCTTGCTGGTCGTTTGCGCCCACCGAGACAGCCCGGTTATCGGAGCGATCGCCATAAATGGTATCGTTGCCCTCGCCACCGCAGAGCTCATCGCTGCCGTCACCGCCGTAAATCTTGTCGTTGCCAAGATCTCCGTGAATGAGGTCGTTATTTTTACCGCCGTAAATGCTGTCATCGCCTTCACCGCCACTGATGGTATCGTCAGCTTCGTCGCCGAAGAGTACGTCAGCACCAATGTTGCCAAAGATCAAGTCCTGGCCGTTGACATCTTGAACTCGACTGCGAGCGCCACCGTATATCGTGTCATCGCCACTGTCGCCGACAAGGGTATCGGAGCCTAATTCGCCCCAAATCAAGTCATTCTCTTTGCCACCCCAAACGCAATCATTGCCTTTGCCTGCTTGCACGGTGTCATTGCCGTTGCCACCGGCGATGATGTCGTTGCCGGTGTCGCCAAAGATTAAATCTCCTTCGCTAGCACCGTTAACTGAGTTGGAACCGCCTTTGTCGCCTAGCAGAGTATCGTTGCCTGCGCCGCCGTAGAGGGTATCAGAGCCTAATTGACCGTAGATCAGGTCATTGCCTTTACCTCCGTAAGCGCGATCGTTACCTTTGCCTGCAACCAGGGTATCGTTGGCTTCTTGGCCGCTGAGGAAGTCGTTGCCGTCGCCTCCATAGAGCAAGTCGCGTCCCTGGGAATCGAAGTCTGTGTTGCCGTTGAAACCGCCAAACAAGGTGTCATTGCCGGTGCCCCCAATCAACGTATCGGAGCCGATTTGGCCCGAAATGATGTCATTTTCTTTGCCTCCAAGGGCAAGATCGTTACCTTTGCCGGCATGGATGGTATCGTCGCCTTCGTTGCCGTTAATGATGTCTGCGCCGTTACCTCCGAAGATCAAATCGCGATCGTCCGCAGCGCTGCTAGAGTTATCGCGGCCGTTATCTCCCAAAATCGTATCGGCACCTTCATCTCCAAACAGGGTGTCAGAGCCTAAGTCGCCTGCAATCCAGTCGTTCTGCTTGCCGGCATGGATGATATCGTTGCCCTCGCCGCCGTAAGCAATATCCGTGTCAGTGTCCGCAAAAATCCTGTCATTGCCTTCATTGCCGTAAATTTCGTCGGCGCCGTCTTTGCCTAAAATCAGGTCGTTCCCTTTTAAACCGATGATTTTTTGGTTGCCTTTGTTGTCTGCGATCGAGTCATTGCCGTCTGTACCTTTGGTGGTTTGTCCCTCTCCCAGTTGCGAAATTGGCCGGACAAATCGAACTCCGGGCGCTGGTGGCGGCGGTGCAAAGTTAATTCCTGGTTTTTCTACAATGGGTTCGCACAGACAGTCGGTATCTGGTTCGGCGATCGGATTTGATATTGGGGTTGGTGTTGGCGCCACCAGCCCCAAGATTGCAGCGACAGTAGCGGTAGCGGGACTAATGCCGCCGCGATCGTCTGTAGCGCTGTAGCTGAAAGTGGCTCCCGTAAAACTTCCTGTGGTTTGGAAAAATAATTGCTCAATTTGTGCCGGAGTTAGAACTTGGCCGGGTGTGACGCGAACGCCGCCGTTGGCTGGATCTCCTAAAAATAGAACTCCTTGGTTGGCTGGGGGCAGGGTGTCGATCGTGTAAGAGGCGATCGACCCGTCGGGATCGCTGCCTCCCAATCCCGGAACCTGGGCGCTGCCACTGGGAGCAATACTGAAGTTAGCATTGTTCACCAATGGCGGTAAGTTGGTCGTCGGGCGAATCGCAGCAACAGTAGCGGTGCCGGGACTAATCAGGCCGCCGTTGTCGGTGGCGCTGTAGGTGAAATTGGCTCCCGTAAATTCGCCCGTCGTTTGGAAAAACAGTTGCTGAATCTGTCCGGGAGTGAGAATTTCACCGGGTGCGATCGCTATCCCACCGTTAGCAGGATCTCCTAAAAACAGTGTTCCTTGGTTCGCCGGTGGCAAAGTGTTGATTGTGAAAGAGGCGATCGTCCCGTCGGGGTCAATTCCTCCCAATCCTGGAACCCGCACGCTGTTGTTGGGCGGAATGTTGAAGTTGACATTTATGCCAACTGGAGGTTGGTTGAGAACAATTGGCGCCGGAGTCGGAGTCGGAGTTGGAGTCGGTGCCGGAGCTGGAGCTATGGCAGCAACTGTAGCATTAGCGGGACTGGTAGCACCGCGATCGTCCGTAGCGCTGTAGTTAAAATTCGCTCCTGTAAAGTTGGCCGTCGTTTGCAAAAATATTTGCTGAAGCTGTGCGGGAGTCAGAACTTGGCCGGCTGTGACGCGAACGCCTCCGTTGGCGGGATCTCCTAAAAATAGGACTCCTTGGTCTGCTGGGGGCAAAGTATTGATGGTGTAAGAGGCGATCGATCCGTCGGGGTCGGTTCCGCCCAATCCCGTGACTAACCTGCTACTGTTGGGCGGAGTGCTGAAGTTGACATTTGTGGCAACTGGCGGTTGGTTCGGCACCGGAACCAAAGCGGTAACTGTAGCATTGGCGGGACTGGTGGCGCCTTGATTGTCGGTGGCGCTGTAGGTAAAATTGGCTCCCGTAAAGCTGCCCGTCGTTTGGAAATATATTTGCTGAATCTGTGCCGGAGTCAGAACTTGACCGGGTGTGAGTCGAACGCCTCCGTTGGCCGGATCTCCTAAAAATACCTGTCCTTGGTCTGCTGGGGGCAGGCTGTTGATGGTGAAAGAGACGATCGTCCCGTCGGGGTCAGTTCCTCCCAATCCCGGAACTCGCGGGCTGGTGTTGGGGGGAACAGTGAAGTTGACATTTGTGGCAACTGGCGGCTGGTTGGGAGGCGGCACTGGTGCAGGAGTTGGTGTTGGCACCGGTGCAGGAGTCGGTGTTGGCACTGGCGCAGGAGTCGGTGTTGGCACTGGCGCAGGAGTTGGTGTCGGCACCGGTGCAGGAGTTGGTGTCGGCACTGGCAGAGGGATTGCCGCTACAGTTGCGGTAGCAGCATTGGTGGCACCGCCGTTGTCGGTGGCGGTATAGCTGAAGTTGGTTCCCGTAAAGTTGCCTGTGGCTTGCAAAAATAGTTGCTGAATCTGTGCCGGAGTCAGAACTTGGCCGGGTGTCACCGCTACGCCTCCGCTGGCGGGATTGCCTAAAAATAGCTGCCCTTGAGAGACAGGTGGCACGGTGTTAATCGTAAAAGAGGCGATCGTCCCGTCGGAGTCCGTGCCTCCCAATCCGGTCAATAAAGCGGTGCTGCTGGGCTGCTGGCTGCTGTTGACAGGATTGGCAACCGGAGGTTTGTTGACCGGTGCGGGTGTTGGCGATGGTACTGGAATGGCGGCGGCAACGCTAGCGCTGGCGGGGGTGGTAGCGCCTTGATTGTCGGTGGCGCTGTAGCTGAAGTTGGCTGCGGTAAAAGTGCCTGTAGATTGGAAAAATAATTGATTGATTTGAGCGGGCGTGAGAATTTGACCTGCGGTGACGGCAATTCCCCCAGAGGCGGGATTGCCTAAAAATAGCACCCCTTGAGCGACTGTCGGCAGGGTGTTGATTGTGTAGGAGGCGATCGTTCCGTCGGGGTCGGTTGCTCCGAGTCCGACAATGTTGGCTGTGCTGTTCGGAGGTAGGCTGATGTTGGCGTTGTTGGCTACAGGAGGTTTGTTGGGTGTCGGCAGTACCGCAGAGACGGTAGCGGTGCCGGGACTGGTGAGGCCTTGATTGTCGGTAGCGCTGTAGGTGAAGTTCGCTCCGGCAAAGGAGTTGGTCGCTTGGAAAAATAATTGATTGATTTGAGCGGGTGTGAGAGTTTGACCCGCTGTGACGGCAATTCCCCCAGACGCGGGATTGCCCAGAAACAAGGTTCCTTGGGCTGCTGGCGGTAGGGTGTTGATGGTGAAGGAGGCGATCGTCCCGTCGGGATCTGTGCCTCCCAATCCGGTCAGTAAAACGGTGCTGCTGGGTGCGATCGCGCTGTTGGCGTTATTGGCTACCGGAGGTTGGTTCGCGGCAACGATCGCAGTTGTCACTTGAGCGTTCGCAGCCGTACCGTTGTTGTTGTCACTGTTAGGATCGGCGGTGGCGGCAGTGCTTCTGGCAGTGTTGACAACGCTGCCAGTGGCAGGAGCAACAACGCTGACAGTGCGGGTGATGGCGTTGGCTGCCCCGCTTGCCAAACTTGCGATCGCCGTCCAAGTGACAACACCTGTGGCAGGGTTGTAACTGCCACCGTTGGAAGCTGTCACTCCCGTTAACCCCAGAGGCAGAGTATCGGTGATGACGACGTTGGTGGCGCTGGAAGGGCCGGCGTTTTGGGCGGTGATGGTATAAGTGGCAGTGGCTCCCGGCGCGATCGATGCCGGGCCTGCTTTGGTGGTAACTACGTCGGCGCTGGGAGTGATCGTGGTGGTGACTTGCGCGTTTGCAGCCGTGCCGTTGTTGTTGGCAGTATTGGGATCGGCGGTGTCGGAGGTGCTTCTGGCGGTGTTGGCGACTGTGCCGCTGGCAGGAGCAACAATGCTGACTGTGCGGGTGACGGCGTTGGCTGCCCCGCTTGCCAAACTTGCGATCGCCGTCCAGGTGACAATACCTGTGGCTGGGTTGTAAGTGCCACCGTTGGAGGCTGTCACTCCGGTTAAGCCCACAGGCAGGGTATCGGTGATGGAAACGTTGGCGGCTGCCGAAGGGCCGACGTTTTGGGCGGTGATCGTATAAGTGGCAGTGGCTCCGGGCGTGACAGATGCCGGGCCTGCTTTGGTGGTAACTACGTCGGCGCTGCTCGTTATCGTGGTGCTGACTTGAGCGATCGCAGCCGTGCCGTTGTTGTTGGCACTATTGGGATCGGGAGTTTCGGCTGTACTCCTGGCAATGTCGATGACAGTGCCGGTATTTGGGGTACTGAAGCTGACTGTGCGGCTGACGGCGTTAGCCGCACCGATGCCCAAAGTTGCGATCGCCGGGAAAGTGACAACACCTGTGGCAGGATTGTAACTGCCCCCGTCGGAGGCTGTCACTCCAGTTAAGCCTGCGGGCAAAGCGTCTGTTACCGTCACATTGGTAGCGCTGCTCGGCCCGCTGTTTTGTGAGGTAATTGTATAGGTGACCGTCGATCCAGCCACGGCTGTTGTCGGGCCTGTTTTTGAGGTGATGATGTCGGCTGTAGCCGGAACGATCGCAGTTGTAGCTTGAGATACTATCCCTTCACCGGTGTTGTTAATCAGGTTGGGATCGAAAGTGCTGCTGCTGCTAAATGCCAGGTTAGTTACCGATCCGATTGTGGCAGGTGCAGTCACGGTAATACTGCGGGTAACGCTGGCACCGTTAGCCAGAGTCGAAATCACTGGCCAACTGACACTCCGCGTTGTCGGGTTGAAAATCCCACCATTATCGGCGCTGCTGAAAGTTAAGCCCGGAGGCAGGGGATCTTGAATCAGGACGTTGGTAGCGTCGTTGGGCCCGTTATTGGTGGACGTAATGGTGTAAGTAATACTGCTGTTGGGTAGGGCAAATGCGGGGCCAGTTTTAACCGTGGCAATATCGGCTGAGATGGTAGGTGCTGTGACAGTTTCAACGCTGAGATTGCGAATTTCGTGAATGTTGGTCACTGCCCCTGTCGAACTAGCAAAACCAAATTTGAAAGTCGGCGGAATTGTGCCATTTACAGCCGCCAAATTTGGGATGTCGATCGCACTTTCGCCCGGGCCGTTAAATAAGTTGTCGCCGTTTAAGTCGATGTTAACGAAAAAACGGCTGGGTATTGTGGGAGTAGACGGTTGTAAAGTAATTTGAACTCTTTTTCTGGCAAGAGTGCGATCGGTAACGGTAGGATTATCTATGCCGCCGGGAATTACATTGTTAGTTAAAAACTTATATTCTCCGGTTTGGCTGCCTCTAATTCCTACCGCATCAGGTATCGATCCCGGGCCACCTAAACGCCCTTCACTCGGATCTGAAAAATTGCCATATTCGTCAAATCCAACACCTAAATAACCTCCGACAATCCCCGGTATACCAGAACTGTTGTTGGGAGCATAACCGAGAGAACCGCCGAATCCACCTGCTTGAGTTGGTGTAGCAGCCCCGTCAATTAAGAAGAAACTAATGCCGTCGGCACCGGTGCCGTCATAGGCAAATAAATCAAAGGCAACTCTGATGCCGTCAGTCGAAGAAATTGGGTTGTTGTAGATGACAAAAGCTGCTTGGTTGTTCGCATTCGATGTTAATCTTAAAGCGCCACTGCCCGGAGGATCGCCCAGCCCTAAACTGGGAATGATGCCGGGGCCGCTACCTGAGGTTAATCCCGGTTGAATTGCACCGCCGCTAGTTCCGTAGATCCAAGGCCCTAATGCTGTGGGATTTTGAAAGCTTTCGGTAACTAATGTTCCGAGGACATGATTGTAGGTTTTTAAGACTTCTGGTTTAAAGGCTAGTTCGGCATCGATTTGTCCTGTGGTAATTTCTAATTCCCAGTCGCCGCCTAGTGCTGCACTCCCAGTTAAGTTGTTAGAAGCAGCAATATTTGCTCCAGTTAATTCGCTGAGTTTTTGTATGAATTTAATGCCCGATTCGCCGACAGCTACGTTACATCCATAAAGTAAAATGCTACCGGGTTTGTTAAGGGCTTTTCCCCACTGCTGCAATTGACTGCTGTAGGTTTCTAGGTTATCAATATTCAGTTCTGTCCGACCGATCGCGACTGCTGCTTCTCGGCCGTGAGAAACTACGTGCAGGCTGTTGATGCTGTGGTAATGCCCCAAAAATTCGGTGATTTGTGCGATCGCATCTCTGGTTGGATCGAGCACCAATACTTCGCTTCCGGGTTTGACTCCACGGATCAATTCCTCGTAGTTTTCTACTCGGGAGTCAACAACGACTAGATATGTTTTCGATTCTAGATACGCTGTAGAGTTTGCTGGCTTAAAAAATAAGTTGTTGGTAGTGGTAATATTAGTAGATTTGCGTATTTTTACGGCTGACACATTCGACGTATTGGGGCTCGTTTTCATAGTTCGCTGATTTAGTTACTTAGTTTTAAACTACCCCCTTTGAGAACATTCGATATACACGGAAATATAAATTTACTGTAAATTATATTTACGAAATAAATTAAACACTTACGTGTTTTGTTGAAGTTAAGATGTGAGGGAAGGATTGGATAGACAATGCTGTATCAGCTTCGCGCATTAACCTAGGTAATAAATCACTACACCCTTAGATATGCAAGCATTATCTGGTTTTGATTGCGCCACTCAAGTATTTTTCTTGAAAAGAAATTAATCCCATAACCTTGAGATTGCGATCGGCACTTACTTACGTATTGCTGACAAAAAGGCAGTGATTCCGGTAACGGGATGCTTCTCAGTACAGTTGGGAGTGTAATTTTTTCTGAAATCTTGACCGTAAATCCACTGAAAAAAACATTTCCGAGAATTAGAAAATTTTTTGATTGTAGCTTGGATTTACTACTTGTGGGAGTTGACATTGCCACGAACTTTACTTAATAGGGTTTCATCTCTAAAAAGCTCAGAACCAAGGCTAAACCATACAAAAAGTTACAGAATGTCAGGCAAATTAAGACAAGTGGGAGTTGACAAGTTACACTAATTTATGCTGTAGCGATCGGTTGTCCGCAGCCACAGGCCATGAAACGATCGCACAATTTCCACATTGAACATCAGGTTAGCAGCAAAAGATGTGTCAGATCATACCATCAGGTAAGTGGTGTTCACCAGCAGTTGAAGAGAGGAGTGCGGGTGCGCGCCTAGGGAATAGGCGCACCCAATCCCGCGCTGGTTAAACGTTAATATCGAGTTCGCGCACCAAAAAAGCCCATTCATCTGCCAATTCTTCAATGACTTTAGCGGTAGGTTTGCCACCCCCATGTCCCGCTTTTGTTTCGATGCGAATTAACACCGGTTTTTCGCCTGCGTGCGTTGCTTGCAAAGCCGAAGCAAACTTGAAACTGTGGGCTGGAACCACTCTATCGTCATGATCCGCAGTTGTAATCATTGTCGCCGGATAAGCAGTTCCCGCTTTCAGATTGTGCAGCGGAGAATAGGCGTGAATTGTGGGAAACTCTGCGGGATTGTCCGACGAACCATATTCAGGAACCCAAGCATGACCAATGGTAAACTTATGGAAGCGCAACATATCTAGGACGCCGACGGCGGGCAATGCTGCACCGAACAATTCTGGCCGCTGAGTCATGCAAGCCCCCACCAATAAGCCGCCGTTGCTACCACCTGCGATCGCCAATTTAGCAGGTTTGGTATACTTATTCTCGATCAACCATTCCGCAGCGCTGATAAAGTCATCAAACACATTTTGCTTTTTCAACTTTGTCCCAGCTTGGTGCCACGATTCGCCGTACTCGCCACCACCCCGCAAACAAGCTGTCACATAAACTCCGCCCATTTCCAACCAAACCAGCCTGCTAAGAGAAAAACTTGGAGTCAGCGAGATAGAAAAACCACCATAACCATACAGGTAAGTGGGGTTATTGCCATCTAGCTGCAAGCCTTTTTTGTGCGTGACAAACATCGGTACTTGCGTACCGTCTTTGCTGGGATAAAATATTTGTTTTGTCTCGTAATCCTCTGGATTAAAATCAACCTTTGGCTGCCGATAAATGCTACTTTCATCAGTCAGCATATTGTAACGGTAGATTGTGTTCGGAGTCGTGAAGCTGGTGTAAGCATAAAAGGTTTCGGTGTCGTGCCGCTTGCCGCCAAAACCTCCTGCCGAACCAATTCCCGGCAAGGCTACTTCTCGCGCAAAAGAGCCATCTAAGTTGAAGATTTTAATCTGAGTGTAGGCGTCTTTCAGGTAAGAAGCGACAAATTGATTGTTGAGAAGGCTAATGCCTCCCAGGGTTTCGGCTGCTTCGGGGATGATTTCGGTGAACCCCCCCTTGGTAAGGGGGGGATTCAGGGGGGTGTCAGCGCCCGCTAGGGATGAAGGAGGAGGGTTGTTAGTGTCGATCGCAATTACGCGGCCCAGCGGTGCATTCAAGTCGGTTTGAAACCAGAACAATGAGCCTTCGTTATCAATGAAACTGTACTCAGCCTCGAATTTGTTAATCAGTTCGACAATGCTTGATTCCGGCGCGGTTAAATCCTTGTAAAAAATCAGGTTTTGCGGGTCAGTGCCGAGCCAGACTGATATAATCAAATACTTGCCGTCTTCCGTAACACCACCGCTAAATCCCCATTCTTTTTGGTCAGGGCGATCGCAAATTAATACATCTTCAGATTGCGGAGTACCGAGCTTGTGATAGAATAGCTTTTGGTAATAGTTAACATCTTCGAGTTTGGTTTTTTCGTTGGGTTCATCGTAGCGGCTGTAAAAAAAACCTTTACCGTCGTGAGTCCAGGCTGCACCTGAGAATTTCAGCCATTTTAAATGGTCTGATAAATCTTCCCCAGTTTCCACATCGCGAACTTTCCATTCCTGCCAATCCGAGCCAGAAATTGACAAACCGTAGGCCATAAGTTGGCCGTCTTCGCTGAGAGCTATGCCGCCGAGAGCAACGGTTCCGTCTTCTGAGAGAGTGTTCGGGTCAATTAATACTTTTGGTTCGCCGTCGAGAGATGTTAAAGTGTAGAGTACGGATTGATTTTGCAGACCGTCATTCTTGTAGTAAAAATAGCGATCGCCCTGTTTAAAAGGTATGCCGTATTTCTCGTAATCCCACAGTTTAGTCAGGCGCTGTTTGATTTTTTCCCGCGCCGGAATTTGGCTGAGGTAGCCGAAAGTGACTGCGTTTTGAGCTTCCAACCAGGCTTGAGTTTCCTCTGAATCCGGGTCTTCCAGCCACCTGTAGGGGTCGGATACTTGGACGCCGTGGTAATCGTCTGTTTGCTCGGCTTTGCGGGTTGTGGGGTAGCTTAAAGGGCGATCGAATTGAGTCATATTTTTCACTCTCAGTAACTTTATTCAGTTTAACCTTTTTTACAAAATTGTCATTGCGAACCTCAATAAAGCAATCGCACTTTCTTCTCTCCCATCTTCCTACCCTTCGGGAACGGCTTCGCCGAACGTGTCCTTAGCGTCTTCGCGGTTCATTTCTCTTCTCTTTCAATTCACCTAATCCAATTCCCTCCTTCCTTCCAAAGCACGAGCCAAAGTTACCTCATCAGCATATTCCAAATCTCCCCCCATCGGCAAACCAAAAGCTATTCGCGTAACCTTGGTAAAAGGTTTCAATAAATGACCGATATAAAGAGTAGTAGTTTCGCCTTCCACGCTAGGACTAATCGCAATAATAACTTCAGCAATCTTTTGCTGGCTGACGCGGCGGACTAATGGCTGAATGTTCAATTGTTCCGGGCCAATTCCATCCATCGGCGAGATGACACCGCCGACAACATGATATTTGCCGATGTATTCCCGCGTTTTTTCTAAGGCGATTACATCGCGGGATTCTGACACAACACAAATAGTAGAACCGTCCCGGTTAGTGTTGCGGCAAATTTCGCAAACAGGTTCAGCGGATAAGTGAAAGCATACTTTGCAAAAACCGACTTGTTTTTTGGCATCAATCAATGATTGAGCTAGGGCTTGCACGTCTTCTTCCGGTCGCTTTAAAATATGTAAAGCGAGTCGCTGTGCACTTTTTGGGCCGATTCCGGGCAAGCGCTGCAATTGTTCGATCAAACGGGCTAAGGGTCGAGTGTACATAAAATGAAGGAAGAGGGAAGAAGGAAGAAGGAAGAGGGAAGAAGGAAGAGGGAAGAGGGAAGAGGGAAGAATAACAGAAATTAACCGGGCGCATCTGGGGCGCATGAAAATATATCTGTAGGGGCGAAGCATGACCGCAGTAAATATGAGATTATAACTAATAAGTTATATGCGGTCATGCTTCGCCCTCTTCAAAACCCAGATGCACCCAATTAACCTCCGCTAATTTTAGCTTTGTAGCCCAATTTTTTGAGAATTTCGAGTAGCTTTTGCTTGTGTTCGCCTTGAATTTCAATTTCATTATCCTTAACTGTGCCGCCCGTGCCGCATTGGGCTTTTAGCTGCTTGGCTAAATCTGCTAAAGTTTCGGGTTTTTCTTGAAATCCGCTGATGACTGTAACTGTTTTGCCACCGCGTCCTTTTCGGGATGCTTCTACTTTCAAAGTTTGTTGATTCTGGGGAACTTCCGGGGTTCCTCGCTCGAGAGCAGCCGAGTTTTCGTAGTTACCAAACTCGGAGTAAACTACTCGTTTTCCGTCGGTTGTTTTGTTGTCAGAACTTTTGCGTTTGGATGCTGCCATATGTTATACTGCCTGAACTTGTTTTACCAGAAATAATTGGTTGAAAGCCCCAAGCCTGCTCGGGAGAAATACAAATCAGACTATTCATTACTCCAATCCTCTTCCTTCTAGGTAGAGGTCGCTCTCAAACTGTCAACTGTCAACTGTCAACTGTCAACTGTTGAAGGGTATTTCTAGTTTTAGTGGATTGGTGTAAGGTTGCGATCGCTCGTTGAGACTCTGATATTATACCTATTGTATTAGCCCATCAAGGGAGAGCGGGAATTATTAAGTGTCTGATTGTTATCGATCGCTTTTGAGTGTTGCGGGTAAAGGCGATCGCTCTTGAATCGGATAGCGGCGTTGGGCGATCGTTTGTGTTAACGTTAAACTGCGATCGCCAGGTGCCGGATGAGTCGATAACAAAGCAATATCTAAACCAGATTTTCGCGCTAATCGCTGGAAAAAGTCTGCTGCGCCCGCTGCGTGCCCGTAATGGGAAACCAGCAGTTGTAAGCCAAATTCATCGGCTTGGGCTTCCTGACTGCGAGAAAATTGGGCTTTGCTTAAATTGGAAGCGATCGCAGCGGCAACATTCACCAACCCACCTCCATCGCCTACGAACACCGCCACCACAAACTGTAGCGCCAATCCCCGTCCAATTCCCCGCAAATGATCGCGATTGGCGAAATGACCCAACTCATGACCTAAGATCATCATCAACTCGTTTTCCGATTCCAATTGCTGTACTAAACCCCGATAAACAACAATTGTATCTCCAGGTAAGGCTAGGGCGTTTACAGTATCATCGGGAATGTAAATTAGGCGATAATTGCGATCGATATTTTTTTGTTTAGGTAATTTAGTTTCCAGGCGATCGAGAAGTTGATTGAGAGTATCTTGTGCTGGAGAAGATTCCGCAAGACGTTCGTAAGCTGGGATAACTAACGCCCCCAAGCGCTGTTCGAGTTCGGGGGGAATTAATAAAATCAGCCCATCTACCAGTTTGAGGCTTCCCCAAAGCAATAAACATCCTATGGCTAAAAAAATCCCTAATATAGTTAGCAGTTGCCTGTTGCTTGTGGGTGGATTGCGATCGGTCATTCGATTTTAGATTTTAGATTTTAGATTTTGGATTGACTTGCGTGAGTTTGTAGGGTGCATCGCTACGAGTTATTGAATAGCAGTGGCAGATTATATGGCGACGCACCTTACACGGAATTTCCCAAAATTGTGTGTACCAAATATACATGGAATATGCTGTATATAAAAGCACCAAACTAATTGTTCTTTGTCGGTCGGAAGGGATTTAAAAAATTAATCAGAGGAAACAGATTGCGAGACTGTATCCACAGTTTCCCCTGTCCACTGAAACGACAAACTAAGCCTTCTCCACCTAAAATTCCCGTTCTCAAATTTTTCCAGGATAGTCCGCCCAGGACTTCAACATCATACTTCAGCGTATCCTCAAAGGCAACGATATAACCGGTGTCCACGATATAACTTCCATTGACTGGAATTTCCAGAATTGCGCCATAGGAATTAAACCAGATATCGCCTTGTCCAGTTGCTTTGAGAAAAAACAATGATTCGCCACTAAAGAAACCTTTTAATCCCTGAAATTTAGTATCAAGGTCTACAGTAGAACTCGATGCCACAAAAGCAGAAGATTGCAGCATCAAGCTATTGCCATCGAGGTGATAATGTTGAATATCGCCGGGAACTCCAGGGGAAACGTAAAGTATTCCAGAACGTTCCGGCGAAGTAAATTCGCTGATAAACAAAGACTCACCTGCTAACATTCGCGTGAGGCCTTTCATCAAACCTCCTTTGACTTTTGATTTCAGGGTGATGTGACTATCCATTGCTGCCATTCCCGAAGATTCTACCAACACCGTTTGGTTGGCAGGAATTTTGAGTTTTAGTTGGGCATAGGATGGAGAATGTTCGATTGTATATGAGATGTTTTTAGGCATATAAGTTAGTTGACAGTTGACAGTTGACAGTTGACAGTTGGCAGTTGGCAGTTGACAGTTGACAGTTGGCAGTTGATAGCTCAATAACGTTCAGTTAGAATGATCGTTGCGAGGAACACTTTACATGAATGCGATGTTTTATGAGGGTGTATTTCAGTTTGGCAAATATGTCTGTAGGGGCGAAGCATGACCGCAATCAATATGAAATTATAATTAATAACTTATATGCGGTCATGCTTCGCCCTCTTCAAAAACCAGATGCACCCTTTTATGAAAGCAATCTCCGTTTATGTTTTGCATATCGCGAGTCTCCACGCTTGCTACCTGGGAGGTAAACGATTGCCGACGGCTTGACCGAATGCTGTGGTATTGTGGGTTTGACAGAACAGGCGACCGTTACCTTTAAATCGACAAACTAAACCTTCTCCACCGAGAAATGCACTCACCCAACTACTTCCTGGGGGCTTAGTAATTTCAAACTTTAAACTTTTCTCAAAGGCGACAATATGACCTGTATCAACAATGTATTCTCCTTTGACTGGAACTTCGTAAATTGCGCCGAAGGAACTCAATAGTACATCTCCTTGACCCCCCATATCTAGCCAGAAAATACTTTCTCCAGAAAACATCGATTTGAAGCCTTGAAAACCCAAGTCAATATTAACATCTGGTGTGCTAGCTAAATAAGAACCTGCTTGTACTACTAAGCCACTTTTGCCCATTTGATAGTGCAGCATATCGCCCAACATTTTGGGTGCTAAAAACAAGGTATTTTCCGGTGTTGGCGATCGAAATACACTTAAAAATAGCGACTCTCCGGCAATCATGCGTTTGAGTCCGCCGAAAATACCGCCACCTTTGCCTTGGCGCAATGTCGTACTTGCTTGTAGATTGCCACTCATCGCCACCATTGCACCTGCCTCAGCAACGATTTCTTCACCGGCATTTAGAGTGATTCGGGCGATCGTGCTGTCGGGTTGTTGTAAAAGTTCAATTTTCATAAGTAGGTACTAGGTAATGGATATATTCGCTCGCAAGTCAAACTTTACTTGATAAAAATTGCACCAAACCATCGATACTTCTGGATTGCAAGTAAATTGTTCCTTTACCCGTCACTTTATTCACAAACCCTTCCCCGGATGTAATCGAACCTAATAATCCGCCTGCCATTTTTATCGACATTTTCATTCCCGATTCGTAAGCTACTAAATGCCCTGTATCGACAATGAAGTCACCATTGATTTGCTTGCTAGTCAAACCACCATAGGCACCAAAAAATACTGTTCCCTGTCCGCTGGCTTGCAATTTAAATAAGCCTTCTCCCGAAAACCAACTGGCAAATCCAGCCCAGCGCACGCCTAATTTGATATCGGGGGTACTGGCAATATAAGCACCGGGTTGAAAACAGAGGTTATTTTCATAGACTTGAGCTTCGGCAATATCTCCGATTGTAGATTGAGAAAGAACGACTTGGAGAGACTGCCGTGTTGGATTGATAAATCGATTGACGAACAGCGATTCACCACCAAAAAACTTTTTCAATACACCTGACAAAAAACCTCCATTAAATTCTGTTTTCATTGTGAGTGCTGCATCCATTGCTATCATCGCTCCTGATTCAGCAATAATGCTTTCTCCAGGTTCGAGTGTAAGAAAAATTGTGGCAAAGGAAGGTTTATAACGAATGTCGATATCCACGATTTTGGTTTCCTGTTGTGTAACAATAACTAAAGGAAGTGAGAATTGTAGGTCTACGCTTTTAGTTTACTACGATTGAATGAGCCAACTGTTGCGTTCTTCAATAATTTTAACATATTGCATAAGGGGGCGGGTTTATGTAGATTGTTTGTTGGTATTAAATATTATTTGTAAAACCCGCCCCCGCCCAAGGACATCATTGCTAGTTGGAACTTTTTGTCTTTTGAATCATCTCCTCTATTGTTTCGGTTTCGCCAATTTCATAAAGACAAATCAGACCATCCTCAATGGTAAAGATTTGATGAATTGTTGCATCCGCAAGCACATTGCATTGCAAATCTTTAATAATTTGATGAACGGTGACAATGTTCCGATTGTTTTCGTCAGTCTCGAATTTTAACGTTTCAAGCTCCGGTTGAATATCCTTAAATTGATTTGTCCAATATTCGCGCACCGCATCGCGTCCATAAACGAAACCGCCTTCCACTCCGTTCGCCCATTTCACGTCTGGGCGCATCAACGAGATGATTGTTTCAATTTCGCGTTTGTTAAAAGCATCGTATAAATTTTGCAGAAACTGCTGATTTGAATTCATAATTGTTCACCATTACGAAGTTTCCATTCAATTAGTTTCCCCAGCGAGCGGGAACACGTCAACCTACCAAAAGTAAAGGTCGGGAGATCCTAGTTTCCATTCAATTAGTTTCCCCAGCGAGTGGGGATCCCTCGATTATAAACCCCATACAGCGCAACGTGTCCAGAGGCTATTTGCGAGGACTCCCAAAAATCTCTGTACAAACAACCTCTCATCTACAGAAAAAATCCCTGAAACCCTTACAGGGCAATATCTCGAAGGCTCCGACGAACTTCCGCCATCCTAGCGATTTTTGGCAGCCCTCGCAAAATTACCCGATCGCCCACCGCCCCGCCACATCGACTAGATATAATAAAATCTGTCCCCTTATCCCCACAAAGTCCGTGACTGTCACACCCCTGCGTCTCACCACAGAAACCACCGAAACCACCGCCCAACGCCCCGACTCCCTCGGTAGATTTGGCAAATTCGGCGGCAAATATGTCCCCGAAACCCTGATGCCGGCTTTATTTGAGCTTGAAGCGGCTTTTCACAAATACCGCAGCGAACCGGAATTTCAACAGCAACTTCAAGGATTACTTAAGGATTATGTCGGCCGCCCCAGCCCATTGTATTTCGCCGAACGCCTCACGGAGCATTATGCTAAACCAGACGGCACTGGCGCCCAAATTTACCTCAAACGCGAAGATTTAAACCACACTGGTGCTCACAAAATCAATAATGCTTTGGCTCAAGCATTGCTCGCAAAACGCATGGGTAAAAAGCGCGTAATTGCTGAAACTGGTGCTGGCCAACATGGCGTTGCTACTGCCACTGTTTGCGCTCGTTTCGGTTTAGAATGCGTTGTCTACATGGGCGTTCATGACATGGAAAGACAGGCTTTAAATGTGTTTAGAATGCGCTTGATGGGTGCTGAAGTGCGACCCGTGGCGGCGGGTACGGGAACGCTGAAAGATGCGACTTCTGAAGCGATTCGCGATTGGGTGACAAATGTTGAAACAACTCATTATATTCTTGGTTCGGTGGCGGGGCCGCATCCTTACCCGATGATGGTGCGCGATTTCCATGCAATTATCGGTCAAGAAACTCGCAGTCAGTGTCTAGAAAAATGGAATGGTTTGCCAGATATCTTATTAGCTTGTGTGGGCGGCGGTTCTAATGCTATGGGTCTTTTTCATGAGTTTGTTGGGGAAGAAACTGTGCGGTTAATTGGTGTTGAAGCGGCGGGAGAAGGTGTGGATACGGATAAACACGCTGCTACTTTGACTAAGGGAACTGTGGGTGTTCTGCACGGGGCTATGAGTTATTTGTTGCAGGATAATGAGGGTCAAGTCATCGAGCCGCATTCGATTAGTGCGGGTTTGGATTATCCTGGTGTGGGGCCGGAACACAGTTATTTGAAGGATGCTGGCCGGGCTGAATATTACAGTGTAACCGATCAGCAAGCTTTGGATGCTTTTCAACGGTTGTCGCAGTTGGAGGGGATTATTCCGGCTTTGGAAACTGCTCACGCGATCGCCTATTTGGAAACTCTCTGTCCGCAGTTAACTGGCAGTCCGCGCATTGTCCTCAACTGTTCGGGACGGGGTGACAAAGATGTGAACACTGTGGCGAAGGTTCTGAATATCTAGTTTACCGGAATTTCGGGCGATCGCCCTGTAGGAATGGTCAGACGGCGGTTTCAACCGCGTCTATATAAATGATGTCCGCCTCCGCCGACTTAGAAGATAACGTAATTTTCATCATCCGTTCTTCAACCCGCGGAGGCGGGTTTTGTCTGTGTAGCCGCGGTTTCAACCGCCCGGTCTTCTTTATCTTTAATAGTTCATGTACAAACCTTTGATTTTAATGTCTCTAGGATTCCTGGCAATCCTACCTAATTGTACTCAACTCATTCCTACACAATCGCTCCCAGAAACTTCCATGAATACTAATATTGCTGCTACGAGTTCAATTGCTGAGTTAGAAAAAGCTGTTAACCAACAGATCAATCAATATCGAGCCTCGAAAAAGTTGCCGCCGCTGACTGTCGATCCGCGAATTAGTCAGATAGCCAGAATTCACAGCGAAAATATGGCAAGTGGGAAAGTTAAATTTAGCCACGATGGATTTGAAGGGCGGGCGAAAGCAATTACTGTTCCCTATCAAAGTGTAGCTGAAAATGTTGCTTACAATTTTGGCTACAGCGACCCGGTTGGCAATGCTGTTGAAGGTTGGATTAAAAGTGACGGCCACCGCAAGAATATCGAGAGTCAATTTAATTTGACTGGTATTGCGATTGCCAAAAATGCCAAAGGGGAGTATTATTTTACTCAGCTTTTTGTCCGTAGTCGATAAGAAGAAGGAAGAAGGAAGAAGGAAGAAGGAAGAAGGAAGAGGAAAGAAGGAAAGATTAATTATCGATTCCCGATTACCGATGCCCGATTACCGATTACCGATGCCCGATTACCAATTACCGATTACCAATTACCGATTACCAATAACCAAGAATGGAATTTCCAGATTTTCAAGTGTGCGATCGCGATATCTCCGATGATCTGCTATCTTATTATTTGACGGCGGAGGCGATCGCCGTTGATACGGAAACGATGGGTTTGATGCCCTGGCGCGATCGCCTGTGTTTGGTGCAGTTGTGCGATCCGCAAGGTAAAGTGGCGGCGGTGCGGATTGCTAAAGGCCAGACGGCGGCGCCAAATTTGAAAAAGCTCATGGAAGCTGAAAATATTGAGAAGGTATTTCACTTTGCGCGCTTCGATCTGGCAACAATGCGTTACAATTTAAGTATTGACATTGCACCTGTTTTCTGCACAAAAATAGCTAGCAAGTTAGCCAGAACTTATACTAACAGACACGGACTTAAAGAGTTAATCCAAGAGTTGGAAAAAGTAGAACTCAATAAAACTTCTCAAAGTTCGGATTGGGGAAATTCCGAGCATCTTTCTGATGACCAATTGAGCTACGCTGCTAACGATGTCCGATATTTGCTGGGCGCTAAACAAAAGTTGACTGCTATGTTGCAGCGAGAGGAACGTTGGGAAGTTGCACAGCAATGTTTTGGGTGTTTGCCAGTTTTTGTAAGTTTGGATTTGTTGCAGTACGATAAGATTTTCGAGCACGGTTCATCTTAGGTGCGATCGCACAACTGCACTCACATAGGTTTGTAGTGAGGAATGCGAGTCCTTCTTCAGATTTTGGATAAGGAAGGACTCGCATTCCTCACTACGAACCTAATTATTATTATTTATTTGATCGGGCTAGATTTGAGTTAAAGAAAGTTCAAAACTTACAACTATTTCTAATTAGAAATCCTCGGGATTCTGTTCTTGCATCAAAGCTTCAAGTTGGTCGTCAACATTTCTGACAACTTGTTCCAAAGCGGGTAAACCTTCCAAAGGTAAAGGAGAAAGCCGAGTGCGATCGCGAATTTGATTCACTTTCCGCTGCAATTCTTTGGCCAGTTGCAGTGCATCTCGACTCAGAGTAGACAATTGCTGCTGCTGGTAAAACCTCAAAGCTGCTCCCCGCAAGACTTGCAGCGTTGCTTCTTCCTTGCCACCCACGGGCATTACTCGCAAGCGCAACAGCAAATGAGTTTTTCCATAGATGCGTTCTACTTCGACTTGTTTGGGATGTTCCACCGGGGAAACAGGCATATCTGTCAGCCGTTTCAACTCGTCGATGACTTCTTGAAACAGGAAGGGAGAGAGACCTTCGAGGATCGATTTCAAAACGCCGTCTTGACTCCAAAGAATCCTACCTTGGGACTGGTGTCTCTCAAAAAACAGCCTACCGATACCGTCTACGAGCACTCTACCGAGCAATTCTTGCAGCAGTTGGGGCGCGGGTAAAGTTGCCAAAACTTCGACGGGGCTTGACAAGTGCACGGCCTCGACATCCAAAACCGAAAGTTCTGTCGGCGTCAGCAAAACCTCAGCATCGGGAGGTTTCAACCGATCGGGAACCCGAATGGAGGGTTCGGGTACAGACAGCAGGGTGTCTGCTTCGGAGCTTGATGTTGTTGGTGCGGGATTTATTGGTGTTGGGGCTGGTATCGGTGTTGGGGCTGGTGTGGTTTCTGTCAGGCTGGGTTCTCTGACTTGGTTCCCGTGGAGCAAGTAAGCTGAGAGCATCGAACGCTGAGTTTCCGGGGCAATTTGCTCCGTTGTCACCGAGCAATTCATGTATGCTAAAATCCGCTGCACGTAGTCCAAAGCGGAGTCATCTTGCACATCGACTACGCCCAATTTAAATAGATTGCCTTCTAGAGATAAAGGCAAAACTTGATAGTAAAGGCAAGCTTCAAAGGGAACAACTGTATCGATTAGTTGAAATATTCGATCGGAGTCCATTGTAGTCGCCGAGTCTGTTGAAGATGTATGTACCATTAGCTTCTCTGTAGTCGGAAGCGCGATCGCGCTATACCAACCTGATTTATAAAATTAAACCATGCAACTTCCCTGACGTAGCTAGGCATCTGAAACCCGGAAGCTTTTATGAAAGAAAAATATTGGGTCTCAGAATTTTCTCTCTTCTGTATTCCAGTCTCAAATTCTACAGAAAGATTGACAACTAGATGATCGCGGGCGGACTATCGACTAACTATCATTTATCGCCCAAGATTGATTCCTATGGCTGGCAAAGATAGAATTTTGTCTGAATGCCCAAGTATGACAGATACACCAGAACTGATGATTGACGTGCAACTGCTGAACTGAGGATTGGTTAAAAAATCCTGAAGAGTCGATCGTCCTACTAATATCTTACTCCACAAAGTTCACGGTGAGCATCCCCGATCGCGAGCGTCAGTCAATTTGAGATTTGAGATTTGAGATTTGAGATTGACTCCTCTAGATGAATCTGGGATGTGGATCTTTGGTCTAAAATTTGGGGATCAGCGCGATTTAAGTACGTGGGACGGTATCCGTTTTTGGGTGAGATCGCGGCAGCACGCGCGATATCCCGATCGATATTACCTGATTCGATCGCGCGGTTTCCACGGGGAAACTCGCAGCAAATCTGGCTGTTCGGGAATTGATTTGTAGCGCGAATTCGGAAAATTCCTACCGCCAATTAACAATTAGCAATTCCCTCCGCTACGCTTCGCCCGCCACTCATTACCAATCTACTCGTTTCGGAGGGATTGAGCAGCTAAATAGAGTTTGCTCCACTCGCCGATGACTTGATTGGTTTTTAACTTTAATTCAGAGGCGATCGTCTCTACACTTTTCCCTGCTTTGAGCGATTCTATCAACTGTCGCTGCACCGGCGTGAGATCTTGTAAATATTGCTGCCACTGGGCGGGAGTCAAGCCCAAACTGTGTTCTTTGAGCGAAATTTCCAGCCAGTTAGCGACTAATTCTGGTGCTTGTTTGACTGCAAACACCCGAATCGCGTGGTAACTGACTTTTTCTCGCAAGCGGTAAATTTGTTTGACTGGCACCTTCAAATCCTCAGCAATTGCCTCTTGGGAACGGCCTTGCAGGTAAAGCCGCAGCCATCGCGAAGCCAGCGGATCGACTTCAGCAGTCAAGTAATTCTCAAATTCTTGTTGGACAATCTGCCGCTGAGTTTGCCGTTCTTCCCAAGCTTGATGTTCTCGATAATCCGACATCGCCTGTTCGTCTAGCAAGCTGAGCGGTTCGTCTGTATCGTCAGGCAGAACCTGTTCCGACACCAGCCGCACCCAATCTCCCGCCGGGACTTGCGTCAACCCGCCCCGCTGGGAACGCCGCAGGTAGTTGACGAAGCGGTACACCAGCAGCGGCTGGTTGCGGATCGGCCGCAAGCAGTATTCTTCAGTGCTCGCTAGCAGCAAAGCATTTCGCAAGCGTTTATCTGTTGTGCATTCGGCAATCCAGGCGACTTGCTGCTGGAGGTAGCGATCGGAATTCAGCATTTCCTGAATCACTTCTTGCAGTACCTCTACCGCACTGCGCTGTCTGTCGCGACTCAATGAAACCCACGCTTGGATTTTTTGCCGGAGCACCACCAAGCCGCCCAGGCGCCCGATCAAGTTGCGGTAAGCTCTTTCTGGCGCTACTCCCAGATACCGCTGCTGCAAAATTCGATATAAAAAGTCGATCGCCCCAGAAGCGACAGCGAGTTGAGTCGGATTTAGAGTGTCAAATCTTTCTGGCTTGTCTCCCAACAGCCAGCGAACAACACTCTCGCGAGTGCTAGAGCTCTCGTCGGGGCAATCTTGTTCGAGTCGCGACTTCCAATCTTCTGCTAGTCTTTCCGCCAAGGTCATGAGCTGCTGAGAATATCTTTCACCCCCGATTTTAAGTGCTATGCTGATCATTTGAGTGTTTTTTAGCTCTAATCAGACCTGTGACCGGTAAAATAATTCTGTGATGTTATTATCGCGATCGCAATTCCAGGCTATTTTGACGGCCGATCCATAACTTTTGTAACGATCGAATCGGGAGATGAATTGCCTCTTGACAAAAACACCAAACTTTGTTATGTAAAAATTTTAGGTCAACTAACGCACTCACCAGCCAATTACCAATTACCAATTACCAATTACCAATTACCAATTACCAATTACCAATTACCGATTACCGATTACCGATTACCAATTACCGATTACCAATTACCAATTACCCATTACCCATTACCAATCCGTAGCTCCCTCACTTCACAATTTCTATATGCCTAACTTTTTATTAGAACTCGGCACCGAAGAATTGCCCGCATCTTTTGTCGCAGGCAGCGTCCAACAGTGGCAGGAACTCGTACCTGCAACTCTGGCAGAACAATCTTTGACAAATGAATCAATTAATGTATACGCAACTCCGAGGCGTTTGGCCGTTCTTGTTAAAGGACTGCCACTCAAGCAATTAGACAGAGAAGAAGAGGTAAAAGGGCCGCCCGCAAGTTCGGCTTTTAAAGATGGCAAACCGACGAAAGCAGCCGAAGGTTTTGCGAAAAAACAAGGCGTAGAAATCGATGCTTTGGAAGTTCGCGCTACCGATAAAGGCGATTTTGTGTTTGTTCTCAAACAGATTCCGGGGCGGATGACGGCGGATATTTTGGTCGAACTTGTGCCGCAGTGGATTAACAAGTTAGAAGGCAAAAGATTTATGCGGTGGGCTGACGGAGATTTGAAGTTTCCGCGCCCGATTCGATCGATCGTAGCGCTGTTTGATGATACTGTACTGCCGATCGCATTGGTCAGCGGTTCAGATACCGTCAAGAGCGATCGCATTTCCCAAGGACATCGGGTGTTGCACACCCCCCCTACACCGGAGATGGGGGGGGTCTCGATTCCGCAAGCCGAGGATTATGTCGAGTGTCTGCGGGCTGCTGGCGTGGAAGTCGATCGACAACAGCGCAAAACTCAAATTAAAGCACAAGTAGAAGCCGCCGCCACCAAACAAGGCGGTTACGCCGACATTACCGAAGATTTGTTAGAAGAAGTTACCGACTTAGTAGAATGGCCCAACGCCGTAGTCGGCAAATTTGACGACGGTTTTTTGATGTTACCGCCGGAAGTAATCACCACAATTATCGTCACCAACCAGCGCTATTTTCCAATTCTCAAAAGCCCAGAATTCCCCGAACTCCTACCCTATTTCATTACAATTTCCAACGGCGATCCGGCAAAATCGGCGATTATTGCCGCAGGTAACGAGCGAGTCGTGCGGGCGAGATTGGCAGACGGTCAGTTTTTCTACAAAGCAGACTTGGTAAAGCCTCTAGAGGATTATTTGCCAAAGTTGGAGACGGTCACTTTCCAGGAAGATTTGGGTACAGTGCGCGCCAAGGTCGATCGACTGTGCAAGATTGCCTCTCTCATCACCAAGCAACTGCAAATCACCGCCGCAGAACAAGCTTACATAGAAAGAGCAGCATTGCTTTGCAAAGCCGACCTTGTAACCCAAATGGTTTACGAATTTCCCGAAATGCAAGGAATTATGGGGCAGAAATACGCCTTAGCTTGCGGCGAACCGGAAGCCGTAGCAACAGGAATTTTCGAGCATTATTTGCCCAAAGGTGCGGGCGATAATTTGCCGCAAACTCTCACAGGTCAAGTTGTCGCAATCGCTGACAAATTAGATACATTAGTCAGCATCTTCGGCTTAGGAATGCTGCCGACTGGTTCCTCCGATCCCTTCGCCCTGCGCCGCGCCGCCAATGCAATAACTAACATTATTTGGGCGGCTCAGTTGCCAATCAATTTGCACCAACTACTTGCAGAAGTTGTCGCAGAATTTACCGCGGTGCGCCCCCAAACATCGGCGGAGTTGCTATCGCAATTATACGAGTTTTTCCTGCAAAGAATTCGCACTTTGCTGCAAGAAGAAAAGAATGTAGATTATGATTTGGTGAATGCAGTTTTGGGAGAAAACGACCCAGAATATACTGAACGAGCATTGAGAGATTTGTTGGACGCGCTGGAAAGAGCAATTTTCCTGCAACAAATCCGCAATGACAAGACTTTGGATCTGATTTACGAAACAGTCAACCGTTCGACTCGTTTGGCGGCTCAAGGTGATTTGGATAAGGTAGAATTGGAACCGAAAACGGCGGTGAAACCCGAGTTATTTCAAAAGTCTTCCGAACAAGCTTTTTACGATGCTGTGGTGCAGTTAGTGCCGCAAACGCTGCTATCGAAGCAAACTCGCAATTACCAACAGTTGGTAGATAGTTTGACGGAGATTGCTCCGGCTGTGAGCAGCTTTTTTGACGGGCCAGAAAGCGTTTTGGTGATGGATTCTGACCCGGAAATTAAGCGCAATCGCTTGAATTTACTGGGTTTGTTGCGGAATCACGCGCGGGTGTTGGCTGACTTTGGGGCGATCGTCAATCGATTTTAAATTTTTAAGGTACGTTGTTGCGCTTCAGCGCTCTTTCCTGCGGGATCATCTCATTTTTGTAAAAAGCATTTTTTCTTTGAGGTGCTCGCACTATAATAAATGCAAAACTGAGATACTCCCCTTTCATACATAGATGAAAGAGCGCTTAAGCGCAACAACATACCTTTTTTCGTAAATTAAGCATAATGGCCAATAGGCAAAAATTCATGCAAGGTTAAGATATAAACTTAGAAAACCAGGGAAATTCGCTCCATCACACACATAACGTATGCCGATCGCTCATATAATTGGATTAGGAAAATCAGGGATTGCCGCCGCCAGACTGCTCAAACGCGAAGGATGGGAAGTAACGCTGAGCGATCGCTCATCGGCCCCAAACCTACTCGAACAACAACAGCAACTAGCTAACGAAGGCATCAATCTAGAGTTAGGTAAATCTTTTGAACCTGACAAATCCATAGAATTAGTAGTAGTAAGTCCGGGCGTTCCCTGGGATATTCCAGCATTAGTACGCGCCCGAGAATTGGGAATTGAAACAATCGGAGAAATGGCTCTCGCGTGGCGCTATCTCAAATCTCCTTGGGTAGCAATTACTGGTACTAACGGCAAAACTACAACTACTGCTTTAATTGCTGCGATTTTTGCCGAAGCAGGGCTTCATGCTCCCGCTTGTGGCAACATTGGTTATGCTGCGTGCGAATTAGCTGCTTCCGAGAAACCGCCGGATTGGGTAATCGCAGAAATCAGCAGCTATCAGATAGAATCATCGCCGTCGGTAGCGCCGCGCATCGGAGTTTTGACGACTTTGACGCCGGATCACCTCAGCCGCCACAAAACTTTAGAAAATTACTACAACATTAAAGCCCATTTGCTGAAAAATTCGGAATTGCAAATCATCAACGGTGACGATCCTGGTTTGCGACAGCAAGGAGTTGACATTTGGCCGGATGCGTGTTGGACGAGTGTTAAAGGTGAAAAAGATTTGTTGGGAAAACACGCTTTTGGAGCGTACATCGAAGACGGTTGGGTAATTGCTCAAGGCGAGAAAATTTTGCCTGCTGAGTCTTTGCGGATGGTGGGCGAACACAATTTGCAAAATTTGTTGATGGCTGTGGCAGCGGCTAATTTGGCAGGGATAGATCAAAGTGCGATCGCCCGGGCGATCGCGAAATTCCCCGGAGTGGCGCACCGCCTCGAACACATCCGCACCTGGGAAGGCATAGATTTCATCAACGACAGCAAAGCGACTAATTATGACGCAGCGCAAGTCGGGTTAGCTGCTGTCAGCGCGCCGGCGATTTTGATTGCGGGCGGCGATCCCAAAGAGGGCGATGATAATGCTTGGATTGATACAATCAAGGCGAAGGCTGTTGCAGTGCTGTTAATTGGGGATGCAGCGGGCCTTTTTAGTGATCGGCTAGAACAAGCAGATTATAACGCTTGGGAAATCGTCGAAACAATGGAAAGAGCCATTCCCAGAGCCGCAGAATTAGGCAAACAAAACAAAGCTAAAGTCGTACTGCTTTCGCCAGCTTGCGCCAGCTTCGATCAATACCAAAGCTTCGAGCAACGCGGCGATCATTTCCGTCAATTGTGTCTCGAATCGCTTCCCAAAAAGTAGGGCTGCATTACGCGATATCCGCAGGGACACGGCAATGCCGTGTCCGGTGCTGGAACCTACAACTTTATAAACAGGCCATCCCTCAAACACTCTTCCAAATATCCTTAATTTTTGCCTGCTGTTCCCATTCCAGCTCATCAAAAACTAGCATCATTTCCTCATGAGTGTAATCAATAATAATCGCAGCCAACTGAGCCACCGTTTTCGCTTCCAGCAGCGCTAGTTTCAATTTAGTCATTACTTCTTTATCCATTAACGCTAAAACTTTAATCTTGACCTCACTTTGACTTTATTTCTGCCTGCAAATCTCATTTAATTTTGGCTGAAAACTGGCAATCTCAGCAGCACTGATTGTATCATGATACCGCGAGGAGATTAAAAAATCTTCCCGACAAAGCTGAGAGCGCAATTTTTCATCAATCTCCAGAATCTTGCCTTCGGAAGTGGCAGTTTTTCCCAACAAAGCTGCGATTTCCCGTTCCAGTTGGCGATTTCCTTGCTCGAAGAAATCTTGAGAGTTAGAACGAAATAAACCGCTATTAACTTGTTGAATTGGGTTAATTGTCAGCGATTGAGCGGAGACAGCAGCCGGAAATACAAAAAAGAATACTGCCAGCCACAAGCTAGGAATTATTGGTTTGAGAATGCTGTTCATCACTATCGGGAGGACTTTTTACCTCTATTGGTTTCTCGTCTTCTGACTCGCTGGCTAATTCATCTTCTAGTGCGAGTTTTTCTTGCCACTCGGTAAGCTGTTGAAAAAGTTGCTGGTTAATTTGAAATACAGGTTTGTTAGTTTCAGACATATTGACTCGTGAAGGTAATTGAAAGAGTTGTATTTGCGTCGTAAGGTGCTGATGCTGCACCCTACTAATATTAGTTATAGCTGTGAAACTTTTACCAGCGACATGATGATGCCAATCAATGAACCGCCAAGCAAAGTTAAAGTAGCTAAGGTACTAATACCAAATCCTGCGGCTCGTTTTTCCGCCGCTTGGTAATAACCCCAAGCAAACAAAATGCGTCCAACTATCCAAACTGCACCGATACCGGCTGCCCAAATTGGGCTGACAAATTGCGAAAACAGCCATAGCGAGGGCAAAAATAGAATCATTTGCTCTAGGGTATTTTGCTGAACTCGCACTACTCGTTCAAAGTCCGGGTTTCCTGTCATCTGCGGGGGAGAAACTTTGTATTTGAATCTGGCTCTGCCAACGTTGATGGTAACAACGAAGTATAGAATTAATGCTGAAACAGTTATTAGACTAGGCCAGAGTGTGGCGTTTGCTTCTGCGAGCATGATTGGGGATTATTGGGGTGGACTAGATATATTCATTATACTATTTTTCTTGACGACGATTGTAGACTGCGTGGAATCGCAGACGAGGAATTTGTTAACTTAGGTGCGCTGACAGACAAGCTTCAAGAGCACCAGCAATTTTCCGAAATCCTTCTCGGTTGGGATGAACGCCATCGGGGAGATCGTCAAGGCTGAGGATATTATATAAATCAACAAAATCTATGGGCTTCCCTGCTTGTTGTTTTTCCTTGACTAACTCCTCGCTGTTTTGATTGTATAGTTTAACTCGCTGATTTAAGGTGGGTTCAGACATTGGCGGAATTGCAGCGACAAAGAGTTTAACATTGGGTGCAGTTTCAAAAATGCGATCGATTAATTGGTTGAGGCGATAGCTTGCAGTTTCTACTTGATACCATTGTCCGATATTATTGGTGCCGATGAGGAGCAAAATAATATCGGGTTGGAAGGTTTGCAGCCACTCCACAACCCGATCGCAAATTTGTTCGATCAGCCAACCGGAATGTCCCTCGTGATGCTGAGAGAGTAAGGTATCGGGGCCATTGCTTAGGGAACCGACAAACTCAATAGCATAGCCTCGATTCTCCATTGCAGGCTGTAAATCGATGCGATATCCTCCTGGTACGAAGTATCCATCGGTAATTGAGTCACCTAGGGGCATTATTTTGATGGGACTATTTCCCGGTGAATCAGTGTTGCTGGAGAGGCTTGAAGGATCGGGATTTTGATTTTCCACGACTATGTTTGATAAATAACTAAGTTAACTACGCTTCAGTTTGTAGTGAGGACTTCAGTCCTTTTCCCTTTGTCTGAAGAAGGACTAAAGTCCTCACTACGAACCTGGATGAAGAAGGACTAAAGTCCTCACTACGAACCTGGATGAAGAAGGACTAAAGTCCTCACTACGAACCTGTCAGTGCAGCAATTCTTCTAGTTTTTGCTGGTTCCACAAATACTGATAAAGCCCTGTTTCCTTTACCAATTCTGCGTGAGTGCCGCTTTGCACTATTTCTCCCTTTTCCATGACGAATATGCGATCGGCACTCGCGGCTGCTGACATTTGGTGCGAGATAAAAATTACGGTTTTGCGATCGGTTCCGGTTGCCAAGTTCTGCAAAATATCGGTAGCAGTTTGATTGTCCACGCTGGAAAGAGCGTCATCTAAAATTAGCACGGGAGCGTCAACTAACAAGGCTCTAGCTAGTGCTGTTCGCTGCCTTTGTCCGCCGGATAAGGTAATGCCGCGCTCGCCGACAACTGTTTTGTACTGTTGCGGAAAGTTGAGGATTTCGGGGTGGATTTGTGCCTGTTTGGCGGCTGCTTCAATCTGGGGTTCTTCTGCTAAAGGATTGCCGTAGCGGATGTTATTCTTGATGGTAGTACCGAACAGAAAGCTTTCTTGGGGCACGTAGGCGATCGCCCCGCGCAACTCCCTCAACTTCACCTCGGTAATATCCTGCCCGTCTACAAACAACTCACCCGCATCGATATTCAGCAAGCGCGGCAGGGCATTAGCCAAGGTTGATTTGCCAGAACCGATCGCCCCAACAATCGAGACTGTTTCGCCCGGTTTGATGGTAAAATTGACATCTTTGAGCGCGGGTATCTTAGCGCCTGGATAGGTATAATTCAAATTGCGAGCGACTATTTCACCTTTGACAGGAGTTGGCAAGTCCGCTGCATCGGGAGCATCCTTAATTTGCGGTTCCACAGTCAAAATTGATTCTATGCGATCGACACTGACTTCTCCGCGCTGGTAAGCAGTAATGGTGAAACCCAACAGCGCCGTCGGAAATACCAAACGCTCGACATAAATCAGCAATGCCACAAAATCGCCGATGCTAATTTCGCCCTTAGCAATTGCTCCGCCACCTGCTGAAAGTAGTACCAACAAACTGATGCTGGCTAAACCGCCCAGTAGTGGAAAAATAAAGTTTCTAGTTTGGGCTAATGTCAAATTTGCTGATAGCAACTTGGCGTTACAATCGCGAAAAGCTCGACGTTCGTTTTCTTCTTGAGCATAGATTTTAATTACGGACATTCCGCTCATATCCTCTTGAATTAAATCGCTCATCGCCGATAGTTCTTCTTGGACTGCTAGTTGCTGGATGCGAAGTTTGTCGCTAAATAACTGTACCAAAACTAGCATTAATGGATAAACTGCGATCGCCAACAGCGTCAGCCGTACATTAATCCCCAGCATCACCGGCAAAGTCAAAGCATAAGCAAAGGCTGTATTCGCCAAACTCAGCACTGCAAAACCCACCAAGCGGCGAATATTGTCCAAGTCGGAAGTAGCGCGATTAATTAAATCCCCTACAGTATTGGCAGCAAAATAAGACGGTTCTAATGTTAATAAATGATTAAATATTTGCTGTTTGAGGTCAAATTCTACTTGACGCCCGACGCCAAACAGCAGAATCCGCGATGCCATCCGAATTCCCCACATGATTGAAGCTAGTACGAGAATCAGTATCACGTAGTTGAAAACTTGGTCAAATTTAGTCGCCACTTGGAGTGTGTCAACTGCATTCCGAATCAGTAGGGGAATGTAAACGCCCACAGCATTGACAATTAATAAGGAAAAAACGCCCCAGAATGTCGGTTTCCAGTGCGGGCGCATATAAGAAATGAGTTTTTGCAGTCGAGAATAACGAGCCATAGGTATAACAGTTGACAGTTGACAGTTGACAGTTGACAGTTAGTACCGAATTTAACCGTTGATGCGTATAGCAGTTGACAGTTGACAGTTGACAGGGGGCACTCCAATATCCGATCGGGCGATATGTCACAAACCACATTATATCTATGAGGACACGGCAGTGCCGTGTCCCTACAGCGGGTATGTAGGGACACGGCAGTGACGTGTCCTGGGCCACCGTTGGGGCCCGCCCTTTTCCCCAAATCCGCCCCCGCCAGCCCCACACTTCTGAGGGACACGCTACAATCTAAAGTCGATCGACTTAGCACTCAGAGTCAGAGAGTGCTAAATTTGCTAATGTAAGCGCAAGGAGACAAACATGACCAAAATAGTTGCATTTAGCGACAAATCTCGGCGGGCACTGGAACGCGGCGTCAATCAACTCGCCGATGCAGTCCGCATTACCTTGGGCCCCAAAGGCCGGAATGTCCTACTCGAAAAGAAATTCGGCACTCCCCAAATCGTTAACGACGGTATCACCGTTGCTAGGGAAATCGAACTCGAAGATCCTCTAGAAAATGCTGGCGCTCGCTTAATTCAAGAAGTCGCCTCCAAAACTAAAGATATCGCAGGCGACGGCACCACCACCGCTACCGTGATTGCCCAATCCCTCATTCGCGAAGGTTTGAAGAATGTCGCAGCAGGCGCCAATCCAGTCGCACTGCGCCGCGGGATTGAAAAAACGATCGCCCATTTAGTCCTAGAAATCGCTAAATTAGCGAAACCAGTCGAAGGATCTGCCATTGCTCAGGTCGCCACTGTCTCCGCCGGTAACGACGAAGAAGTCGGCGACATGATTGCTCAAGCAATGGAAAAAGTCACCAAAGATGGCGTCATTACTGTTGAAGAGTCGAAATCTCTGTTGACAGAATTGGAAGTTGTCGAAGGGATGCAGTACGATCGCGGATATCTTTCCCCGTATTTCGTCACCAACAACGATCGCATGGAAGTTGAGTACGAAAACGCTCGCATCCTGATTACCGACAAAAAAATTAACTCCATTCAAGAACTAATTCCGCTTCTTGAAAAAGTTGCCCGCACCGGTTCACCGCTGATCATTATCGCCGAAGATATTGAAGGTGAAGCTTTGGCAACTTTGGTCATCAACAAAGCACGCGGTGTATTGAATATCGCAGCTACCAAATCTCCTGGTTTTGGCGAGCGACGCAAAGCCATGCTACAAGATATCGCCGTTCTGACCGGCGGTCAACTGATTTCTGAAGAAGTCGGACTCAGCATTGATACCGCAACACTAGAAATGCTCGGTACCGCCCGCAAAATTACGATCGACAAAGAAAACACCATCATTGTCGCTGGCGACGAACACAAAGCAGACGTGTTATCACGGATCGAGCAAATCCGCAAGCAGCTAGCAGCGACGGATTCTGACTACGATAAGGAAAAATTAACCGAACGCATTGCCAAACTTGCTGGCGGTATTGCTGTAATTAAAGTAGGCGCAGCTACCGAAACCGAACTCAAGGATCGCAAACTCCGCATTGAAGACGCCCTCAACGCTACTAAAGCTGCTGTGGAAGAAGGTATCGTCGCTGGAGGCGGTACGACGCTGATTCACCTGATTACAAAAATTGATGCCATCAGAAGCACTTTAGACGCTGAAGAGCAAATTGGCGCTGATTTGGTTGCAAAAGCTTTGGAAGCACCTTTGCGTCAAATCGCTGATAATGCCGGTGTTGAAGGTTCGATCGCGATCGAGCGAGTGCGGGCTAGCGAGCTGAACATTGGCTACAACGCTCTCACCGACGTTTACGAAGATATGATTGCCGCTGGAATTATCGATCCGGCTAAGGTAGTGCGATCGGCTTTACAAAATGCCGGTTCCATTGCTGGCATGGTTTTGACCACTGAAGCTGTAATTGTCGAAAAACCCGAGAAGAAAAAAGCTGGTGGCGACATGGGCGACATGGGCGGCATGGGCGGCATGGGCGGCATGGGCGGCATGGGCGGCATGGGCGGCATGGGCGGCATGGGCGGCATGGGCGGCATGGGCGGCATGGGCATGATGTAGTCATTAGTCATCAGTCATTAGTGCGAACGTCCCCCCCCGAGCGAACGGGGAGCATCTGGGTTTTGCATTTGTAGTGCTGTCCCGCTCGCGTGCTTTATAAAGCACGCGAGCGGGGACAGCACTGAAAGAAAAAATGCTTTTTGCAAAAATGAGATGCTCCCGAGCGAACGTTATTAGTCATCAGTCATCAGTTAGCAGCTAAAAACTGCCTGGTGACTGCTGGCTTTTGATCCCAAAAATGTCTCTAGCGTCTTTCGGGTGCGCACTGCCCACCTGAAGCTATTAAAGATTTTTCCAAGCAAACGCCTCTTTCCCCATCTCCCCCTCTCCCCCTCTCCCTCTCTCCCCCTCTCCCCATCTCCCCCTCTCCCCATCTCCCTCTCCCCCTCCCTCTTCTCCTTTTGTATCCGATGCGTCTTGTTGAAAAAAAGAGCAGATGCTCTAATTAAGTTATATTCCAAAACATACTATTTCCTGAAATTTTTTGTATTATAGGGAACGGGCCGAAAATTGTACCGGGAACGCCAGCAGTAAAGTGCGAAAAAATATTTGAGTGAGTTAAACTAACTTTAGGAAAAATTTAAAGCTTAACTTGCAAGTGATCAAAAAATACCCATGCAGGAAGTTATCAACTCGTTACAGTCTTTTTTCTCTGACTCTGTTGATGCTTTCCTAGAGTGCGATCGACAGCAAAAGTACATATCGATTAATCCTGTAGCTGCTGCTTGGATGGGATTGGATCCGGCTGAAGCAGTCAACAAAACGAATCGGGAATTGTTGAAATTATATCCCAATAATACAGCTCTAAAAAATATAATCTCTCAGATTGATTCCTGCCTGCAACAAGTATTTATCACAGGGGAAAAAAAGCTGGCAATTCACGAGGTGACGGCGGCAGATGGCGGGATTAAAATTTACGAAACGGCTTACACGCCAGCGCTGGATGTCGCTAACAATCAGATGCGGGTGTTGGGTGTCGGTAGAGATATAACCAGGCACTACCGCTGGCAGCAGCAGAAAACTCAACAGTTGCGTCGCTCGAATCATTTACTGTGGTTGAATGCAGCTAACAGTCCCCTGGCAATGGTAGGCTGGGATGAGAATTTTCGGATCGTTCAGTGGTCGAAACGTGCTGAAGAAATATTTGGCTGGACTTCCGATGATATGCTGGGCAAGCATTTCGGCGATTTGGATTTGGTTTGCGAGGACGATCGAGAGGCTGTAAGTGCGATCGAACTCGAACTAGCCTCCGGTAACGGCAATACTTCAATCAATCAAAATAAAACCAAATGCGGACAAGTTATTTGGTGTCGTTGGTTCAACTCGATTATTCGCAGCGGCGACACTTTTACAGTGCTTTCTTTGGTGGAAGATATCACGGATCGCAAACGGCTGGAAGCAGAAAAAGCCCAAGCTTCTCGCCTCACAGCAATGGTAGCCGATGTCGGTATTGCCCTCACCAAACACCCTCAAGATATCCTGCTTCCCTGTTGCGAGGCAATGGTACGAAATCTCGATGTCGCCTCTGCTGAAATTTGGACTTTTAACTCTCAATACAATATTTGCGAGTTGCAAGCAACCTCTGGAATCTACAGCCGCACAGACGAGGTTGCTAGATTTATTCAAAATAAGGTTAACTCGATCGCCGAACAGCAAAAACCACTATTTGACTGCCGATTTGAACTGAATCATTTGGGGCTAGAGGAGCAAGAATGCGGGGAAGCCACGCCAGCACACAGTTCGCAATTAGCAATTATCGACAGCAGTCACAATCGGGGAAATTGCCAAATCCCCAAGCAAATTCTTACCTTCGCCGGCTATCCTTTAATTGTCGAAGAAAGGCTAGTGGGAGTCATGGTAATTGTCAGCCACCAGTCGCTGACAGTACCCTTTGAAGAAACTTTAGGATCCGTTGCCGATGTCATCGCTTTAGGCATCGAACGCAAGCGTGCAGAAGCTGAATTAAAATCAGCTAGAGGGTTCCTCAATTCCGTAGTAGAAAATCTGCCGTTGGGAGTTTTTGCTAAAGATGCTTCTTCGCTAAAATTCGTGCTGTGGAATAAGGCGGGGGAAACGATCGCAGGTGTGACATCTCAAGAGGCGATCGGCAAAAATGACTACGATATTTACCCGAAAGAGCAAGCTGACGTTTTTACCGCTCAAGACAGGGAAATATTGACCAGCCATCACAACCAATCTCTGGTTAAAGAAATAGCCGAAGAGCCGATCCAAACTCGCCACAAAGGTATGAGAATACTGCACACCCGCAAAGTGCCAATTCTCGACGCTCAGGGCGAGCCTCAGTACGTTTTGGGGATTACAGAAGATATCACCGAACGCAGGCAGGTAGACGAAAGCGTGCGCCTCTACGACCAAATTGTCGAGAATATGCAAATTGGTTTGTACGTCTACCATTTGGAAAATATAGACGATGATAGCACCTTGAGGGCGATCGCCTCGAATCCCGCTGCTACGCGGTTTACCGGGCTAGAAATGGCCGACGTTTTGGGCATGACAATCGACGAGATTTTTCCGCATTTGCGATCGAAAAACATTCCCCAAGCATTTGCTGAAGTAATTCGCAACCAAAAAGCTGTAGAAGTTGAAGATATTGACAGCGACGAATCGGGAAAAATAACTCGTGCTTTTTCTATTAAAGCTTTTCCGTTACCTAACAACTCCGTAGGCGTGGCATTTGAAAACATTACAGATCGCAAGTGCCTGGAAGTAGAACTGCAAGTAGCATTGGCACAAACCGAACGTTCGGAACAACTTCTGCGGACGGTAATCGACAAAACCAGTGACTGGATTTTTGCCAAGAATAAACAATTTCGCTACATTTTGGCCAACAACAGTTTAGCCGAAGCGATCGGTAAAACAGTCGAAGAAATAATTGGCAAATCAGATTTAGAATTAGGATTCTCAGAAGAGCTAGTATTTGGAAATTCCGCACAAAATATCCGAGGATTTCGCACAGACGACTCTGCTGTACTGGCAGGCGAAATCATCCACAATCCCTGCGATGCCGCAACAGTTGCTGATGGTTCAATACATATTTTAGATACCAAAAAAGTCCCTCTGCGCGATACTGAAGGTAATATATTTGCAGTGCTAGGTTTTACTAACGATATTACAAAACGCCATGAATCGGAAGCAGCTTTGCGTAGGAGTGAAGCCAGATTTAGGTCTTTGGTTGCTAATATTCCCGGGGTGGTTTATCGCTGGCAGTGCGATTTTTCAACAAGTTTTATTAGCGAGGCAATTTACTTAATAGCGGGCTACCCGGCTGGGGATTTTATTTCGCGTTTGGACAGCAAAGGCAGAACTTTTGCTAGCATTATTTACCCCGAAGATTTGGCAAAAGTAGAAGCAACTATTCGGCAAGGAATAGAAAATAAACAGTCTTATAATTTAGAATACCGCTTGCTAGCAGCAGACAGCACCGTTAAATGGGTGTGGGATAAAGGTTCTCCAGTGTTCGACGCCGATGGGAGCGTTTCCTGTTTGGATGGGGTAATTTTGGATATTAGCGATCGCTACTACGCCCAAGAAGCATTGCGCCAAAAAACTTCTGAGTTGGAATCTGTTTTTCTAGCATTGCCGGATCTGTATTTCCGCCTCAATGCTGACGGCATTATTTTGGATTATTTGTCAGGAAATTCAGGGGATTTGTACCTGAATTCCGACTCTTTTCTTGGCAAACAAGTGACCGATATATTGCCAACAACCGCCGCTAGCCAGCTAGAACAGGCTCTACTGGAAGTTGCCAAAAATAGAACTCCAGTTAGTCTAGAGTATTCCCTATCCATGCCGTCTGGGGAAGAAACCTATGAAGCGAGATTGCTACCTTTTAACTCGAATCAGGCAATAGTTATCGCCCGCAATATTACCAAGCGCAAACAAGCCGAATCAGAATTAAAAGATAAAAATCGCGAACTAGAGCAAACCTTGGAACAATTAGGCCGGACTCAAGCTCAATTAATTCAAGCAGAAAAAATGTCGAGTTTGGGACAGCTAGTAGCCGGAATTGCTCACGAAATCAATAATCCTGTTAGTTTTATTTACGGCAATATTATTCACGCTAACGAGTATGCAAAAAATTTGCTGCAACTGTGTAGTTTGTATCAAAAAAATTACCCGCAACCAGTGACGGAAATCGCGAATTTTGCTCAAGAAATAGAAGTAGAATTTATGCAAGAGGATTTCCCGAACCTGCTGAATTCAATTGAAAATGGAGCCGATCGCATTCGCGAAATTGTTCTGTCTTTGCGAAATTTTTCCCGGCTGGAAGAATCTGATATTAAGCGTGTTGATATTCACGAAGGAATTGACAGCGCGCTGTTAATTTTGCAACACAAAATCAAAGAAAATGGTAAAAATCGCCAGATTGAAATAGTCAAAGAATATGGAATACTGCCACCGATACAGTGCTATGTCGGACAGTTAAATCAAGTGTTTATGAATATACTAAGTAATGCAATTGATGCTTTGGCAAATGTTAGAAATAGAAAATTGGAATTCGCGAGTGCAACGGATGGGGAACGGCAAAACTTTCCTACTTTACCTTTGGCTTGTGACGCATTTCCTTTGATTCGGATTCGCACGGAGGTGTTGGATAACAATCGAGTGGCGATCGCAATTTCGGATAACGGGTCGGGAATGGCAGAGTCTGTTAAATCTCGGATATTTGACCCGTTTTTTACTACTAAACCCGTCGGTAAAGGTACTGGTTTGGGACTGTCCATCTCCTATCAGATTGTGGTGGAAAGACACAGGGGCAAGCTGGACTGTATTTCCGCGCCCGGTGGTGGCACTGAATTTGCGATCGAGATTCCTATTAATAATTGGTAATTGGTAATTGGTAATTGGTAATTGGTAATTGGTAATTGGTAATTGGTAATTGGTAATTGGTAATTGGTAATTGGTAATTGGTAATTGGGGGTGCATCTGGCGCAAGGCGAATATATCCGTAGGGGCGAAGCATGACCGCAATCAATATGAGATGATAACTAATAACTTATATGCGGTCATGCTTCGCCCTCTTCCTCTTCCAAAACCAGATGCACCCGTGATTGGTGATTGGTGATTGGTGATTGGTGATTGGTTATTTAATATAGCGGAGGCAAAACAACAGATTTATTATAAAACATTTATTTGGCTGCGATAATTATACAAAAAAAACTGGTTTTCGATACCTCCCTAATAAGTCACTTTCAAACTTATTCATGCCAGATTTAATTGGTAATTATCCAAAAAAAATGATAACCTAATTAAAGATACTAAAAGTAAGGAATATCAACATGGTATACAAAAGCATACATACTTCTAGTGCCGTCACCAAACCAATTAAAGATGATGATGATTCCTACGTTGACTATTTTTATGACGATCCGGGAGCGCTACCGGGAACTCTCGATTTAGAACCCGATGCGCCACCTCCTGAGATTGTATTAATTGACTATTGCGAGACAGGAGCTACCCGAGTCCAATTGGCAAATCCTAGAGAAGCTGCTGCCTATTTAGATACAGAATCTGTTTCTTGGGTGGATATGTTGGGATTGGGAAACAAAGAAACCTGGAGACAAATGGGCGAAGTATTTAATTTGCACGTTATGGCTCAGGAAGATGTAGTTAATGTTCCTCAACGACCGAAAGTTGTAGACTATGAAGAACACCTTTTAATCATTGCTTGGATGGTGATGATTAAACCAAATTCAGATAATTTTCATAAAGAACAAGTAAGTTTTATTTTGGGCAAGCATTACCTACTAACTGTTCAAGAAGAACCGGATTATGATTGTTTTGACCCGGTGCGAGTTCGCATTCGCAAAGGACAAGGAACTATTCGCAAGCACAAAGCAGATTATCTGGCTTATACTCTCCTAGATTCGATTATAGATGGATTTTTTCCTGTATTAGAAGTTTACGGAGAGCGGATTGAAGAGTTAGAGGATGAAGTGGTGGTGCGCCCAACGCGAAAAACTCTTGAAAAAATTTATAAAATCCGGCGAGAATTGCTGACGCTGCGCCGCGCCATTTGGCCGCAGCGGGATGCAATTAATGTTTTGATTCGCGATAGCAGCGATTTGATTAGTCCTGAGGTGCGAATTTATCTGCGCGATTGTTACGATCACACGGTGCAGGTGATGGATATGGTGGAAACTTATCGGGAGTTGTCTTCGGGTTTGATGGACGTTTACTTGTCTTCAGTGGGGAATAAAATGAATGAAATCATGAAATTGCTGACGGTGATTTCGAGTATCTTTATTCCTCTTACTTTTGTGGCGGGAGTATACGGGATGAATTTCAATACAGAGAAATCACCGTTGAATATGCCGGAACTGAATTGGTATTTTGGCTATCCACTTTGTTGGGGGCTGATGCTAGCGATCGCCTCTACTTTAGTTTACTTCTTTTGGCGGCGCGGATGGTTTGAGAATTTTTCTACTCTTAAGGATGACTGAACCCAGGAATTCGATAGAATGCGATCGCCACCCAGGACATTTTTCGGGAGAGGGTGTTGATATGTTTGTTAGCTCTGATTTATTTTAATGGGAGATGCTTCGGTTCAGGTACAATAAATCTGGGGAAAAAGTAGGCGCAGGCGGTTGCGGATTAGCGAAAGCTAGTCTGAGGAAAGTCCGGGCTCCCGAAAAACCAAACTTGCTGGGTAACGCCCAGTGCGAGCGATCGTGAGGATAGTGCCACAGAAAGATACCGCCCCCCATTTAGAGATTGGAGATTGGAGATTGGAGATTGCATCAAAAATCGATCGTCAAAAATCGCAAAGTGTTAGGGGTAAGGGTGCAAAGGTGCGGTAAGAGCGCACCAGCAGCATCGAGAGGTGCTGGCTAGGTAAACCCCGGTTGGGAGCAAGGTCGGAGGGACTATGGTTGGTTTTTTACCGGTTCCGTTCTTTGGTACCGCTTGAGGCGTCTGGTAACAGGCGTCCCAGATAGATAACTGCCCTCGAAAACTGCTTGCAGTTGAGAGAACAGAACCCGGCTTATGTCCGACTTTTTCCCCTCCAATTTTTCGGTAAGGTTCGCCCATCAGCACCCGCACAAATATTTGGGTAACGGAACATTTGGTTTTGTAATGACAAGCTTTTTTCTTAAAATGAATTTGATATTCTTTTCAACAATTCATGCTACTTTATACAAGCTCTAAACCTGGATAGTCATCAGCAAAGGAAATTCGCAATTATAATAAAATCCTAAATGCCCAATCCCCAATCCCCAATCCCCAATCCTAAATCCCCAATCCTAGGGTGCATCTGGTTTTTCAAGAGGGCGAAGCATGACCGCATATAAATTATTAGTTATAATCTCATATTTACTGCGGTCATGCTTCGCCCCTACAAACATATTTGCAAAACCCAGATGCACCCCAATCCCCAATCCCCAATCCCCAATCCCCAATCCTAAATGTATGATTTATCCAGGTCGCCAAAAGCAACTTGAAATATTAATTGAAAAATTGGGGCTACCGAAGGATGCTTCGATCAAATGGCATCTTGTAGATTTAGCTTTGACTCATGCTAGTGCGTCTGCTAAGGCAAATTACGAGCAATTAGAGTTTGTCGGCGATGCTGTGGTGCGGCTGGCGGCTTCGGAATTGTTGTTTGAAATTTATCCTGACTGTGCGGTGGGGGAATTTGCTGCTATTCGATCGATCTTGGTGAGCGATCGCATCCTTGCTAAAATCGCTGACAGTTACGGGTTCGATCGCTATTTAATCGTTTCCAGCAGCGCCGCCTCGGACAAAACAGGCGCAGTGCCCAGGCTGGCAGATTCTTTGGAAGCCTTGCTAGCCGCCCTTTATTTGAGTGCCCAGACGTTAGAATTAGTTCGCCCTTGGCTCGATCCTCACTTTCAGCGCCTAGCGGCGGAAATTCGCAGCGATCCCGCCCGCCAAAACTACAAAGCTGCCCTCCAGGAGTTGACTCAAGGCAAATATAAAACTTTGCCCAAATATAGCGTGCGAGAAACCGGGACAGTACAGGGCGGCGAGGATCGTTTTACCGCCGAGGTTCACATTCAGGGAGAGTTGGTAGCAGAGGGAAAAGGTCGATCGATCAAAGCCGCAGAACAAGCAGCGGCTCAGGCAGCTTTCAATAAATTAGTCAGTAGTGAGTTGACAGTTGACAGTTGACAGTTGACAGTTGTAATTGGGGATTGGGGATTGGTAATTGGTAATTGGTAATTGGTAATTGGTAATTGGTAATTGGTAATTGGTAATTGGTAATTGGTAATTGGGGATTGGGTGCAGCGGCTTGTGCAAGCAAATATGTTTGTAGGGGCGATCGCATGACCTCCGTCAATATGAGATTATAACTAATAAATTATATGCGGTCATGCTTCACCCTCTTCAAAAACCAGATGCACCCTTGGGGATTGGGGATTGGAATTGGCATTTTTTAGGATTCAAAGAGATCCAATTATTACCAATAATGCTATAATTGGCGTGCGATTTTTGAAATTATTATCAATGAAAATCGGAATAGCTGTATTGGGTGCCGGACGCTGGGGAGTTAACCTAATTCGCAACTTTCTCGAACATCCCAACAGCGAAGTTTTAGCGGTGGTAGACCCGAATCGAGATTCATTGGTGGCTGTCCAAAAACAGTTTCATCTGCATCCCTCGGTGATTCTAGCTACCGATTGGTCACAAATAGAAGCATTGCCGGGACTAGATGCTGTGGCGATCGCCACTCCAGCATCCACACACTACACCCTCGCAACCGCCACGCTGCAACAAGGCTACCACGTCTTAGTAGAAAAACCCCTCGCCCTCAACCTCAGTGAAGCAATAGAACTCTGCAAATTAGCCCAAAAACAGCAGCGACAACTCTTCGTCGATCACACTTATCTGTTTCATCCCGCAGTCGATCGCGGCCAAACGATTATTCAGCAGCATCAACTCGGAACCTTGCGCTACGGTTACGCCCAGCGCACCCATTTTGAACCCGTGCGGCATGATGTTGATGCCCTTTGGGATTTGGCCGTTCACGATATCGCTATTTTCAATACTTGGCTGGAACAAACCCCTATTCAAGTCAGGGCGACTGGTACTGTATTTCCGAAGTCAGAAGTCAAAAGTCAGGGGGAAGAAGCAATAAATCAAGCAGAAGGATTAGCAGATTTAGTTTGGGTAACGCTGACTTATCCCGACGGATTTCAAGCATTCATTCACCTGTGCTGGCTAAATCCCGACAAACAGCGGCGCTTAACAGTTGTTGGCAGTTTGGGAACTTTGATTTTTGATGAAATGTCGCCGGAAACTCCTCTAATTTTGCAGCGTGGTGGTTCAAATCGGGGGGGCGATGAGGATAATTTTGGCGAAAGTGCGTTAGCGAAGCCCGCCCCTACGGGGGCTACGCCAACGAAGAGGATCGGGACACCACCCACAAATCTCAGGTACCGGGAAGTGTTAAATTTAGAACCAGCAGAGCCACTGCGGCGAGTGTGCGATCGTTTCCTCAACTGCGTGCAAACAAATACCCCTTGTCCTAGCTCTTCCGGTGCGGCTTCCGTCGAATTAATCCGCATTCTCAGCACTTTGAGCAAATCCCTCGAACTTGGCGGACAACCCCTGATACCATTTTAGATTAAGAAAATCCGATCGTGTCCGTTGGAACGATCGCCCTAAAATTGGTTTCTAGTGAGTAATACCCATTTGAAGAATTAATGCAACAATATTCGTAGGGTGTGTCGCCATTCATAGTACCGAAAAAAAACAGAAAATTGAGCGAGCGACGCACCAGCCACAATATTTGAGTAAACCAACTTAACTAAGAGTATTGTAGCAAGGTTTTTTTATTGGTATAACTTATTCCTCATAAAAATCTCATAACTAACATCCTCACTGCGAACCTTTGATTAAGGATAATTAACCAGACATATAGCCTTTCGATCTCCCATATGAGGTACGACTGGGAATAGGGCATAGGGCATGGGGCATGGGGCAAACAGGTCATGGGGCATAGGGCATAGATGGGTAATAGGGCATAGGGCATTGGGCATAGGATAATGGGTAATAGGGCATAGGGCATAGGATAATGGGCATAGGATAATGGGTAATAGTTAGTGGTTACTTGTTAGTCATTTTTCTAATAACCAATTCCCTGCGCGGGCCTTCTTCCCAATTCCCAATGCCCCATGACCTGTTTGGCCCATGCCCTATGCCCCATGCCCTATGCCCCATGCCCAATTCCCAATTCCCAATTCCCAATTCCCAATCTATTGGAGAACTGCTATATCAGTCATAACTTTTGAAATTTCCCTTTTCCTTTACCAAGTCCGGGCTGTGAAAATAAAAACTTGACTGCTGATTGACAGGCAAAGAAATCATCACCGCAGTACCTTGATCCACACCCGCGCTGTGCAGGGTAATGCTTCCGATCATAGATTCCATGATCCTTCGGGAGATAGCCAAGCCCAAACCGTTACCGCCAAACTTGCGAGTTGTAGAACCATCCGCCATCACAAAAGGTTGAAACAATTTCTGCTGCTGCTCGGGATCTATACCAACTCCGGTATCTTTAATTGTCACCACAACCCAATCGCTTTGGGTGTTGTTGGCGATCCTCTCCGAGGGCTGCGCTAACGCATTTTCCGGCACACTCCCGTTAAAACTACCAGAATTAGTCCTGGCTTCTAACCGCACAGATATACTAATGCTGCCCGACTCTGTAAACTTAACGGCATTGCTCAACACGTTTAAAAATACCTGTTTTAGCTTCTCCGGATCCGCATGAACAATAATCGGATCGTGAGCAGGTGGCAAGTTTAATTTTAAACCTTTTTCCTCAATTTGAGCCGCTTGCAAATCAATCGCGTCTTCAAGTACCTGAGTAATATCAACTACTTCTAACATCAGGGAGAAAGTGCCGGATTCTATTTTAGCAATGTCCAAAATATCATTAATAATATTGAGCAATTGCATTGAAGAGTCATGGGCGCGCTGCAAGAACTCCATCTCTTCATCTCGGTCATCGCAGTAGCCGTCACGCACAATTTGAATAAAACCAATAATTCCGTTGAGTGGCGTTCTCAATTCGTGAGAAATATTTCCCAAAAATTCATTTTTTAACTGATTGGCAACTTGCGCTTCCTTGGTTGCGATTTCCAATTCTCCTGCCCAGGTTCTGAGGCGCTGCACCATGCTGTTGAGAGCTTCTGATAGTTGATTAAATTCTCTAATTTGAAAATTTTCCGGCACTGCTAGGGGCGCTTCTGCTGTATCCACTGTCTGCGCGTAGTCTCTCAGTTTTTCCAAAGGACGCGCTAAGTCGCGAGACAGATATAAAGTCGCGATGATACTAGCAGCAACCAAACCCACAATTAAATTAAATAAAACTTGCTGAATTTCTTCCAAACCTGACAGAGCATAATCTAAACGAGAGACAGCTAAAATAATCCACTTGCTGTTCTCCTTTCTAGTTGAAGGACTCGGGATAGCAGCGTATCCTGCTAGCAACTCTACGCCATTTCTTTCAAAGGAAAATAGGTGGAGAAAAGCCTGTCCGCCAGCCATCGCCCTTCTGAGAATACTTTTTAGTCGATCGGCATCTGCCTCAGCATCGATATTGCGGCCCACGCGGTTGATATTCGGATGCGCCAAAATCGTCCCATCTTGGTCGATCGCCACCGTATAGCCAGCTAGAGAACCCTTCGGAGCACTGGTTTGCACCGGCAGGGCCGACTGCAAACTCAAAGCATAACTCAACTGCCGGGTGTTGCCCCGACGAGTGTAAACTGGAGCGCTCAGCACCAAACTAACTTGGCTGTCGCGAGCTTCTTTACTCGCATCTGGAAAATCCTCACCACCCGAAGCCACCTTCTTGCTGCTGGCTTTTCCCTGTCGCTGGAGAGGCCACGACAGACTGATGTAAACGCTCTTGTCATCCAGCAGAGTTTGCTGCTGCTGCACAGGCGGCCAAAACTTGGCAGGTAGCGACTGAATCGGCTGCTGCCCGCAAGTGCTAGCTATCACTTGATTTGTCTGTACATTAGTCAATTGCAAGCAATCAACCTGGGCTGGCAACCGCTGCCCTAATTGCGCGATAAACTTTTGATAATCCTTCGGCTCTACAGACTGCAACATTGAGTTTTCCGAAGCGCCGATCAGATTGGACTTCAGCGATTTCGACCACTGTTCAATAGTTTCTGCTTTTCTGACTGCACTTTCTGTCAAGTTTAGACGAGCAGTTTCCAGAAGCGTCGAGCGTGCCTTGCGATAGGTAACATACTCCCCCACCAGTAGAACAGGTACGCTGAGCAACAAAATCCGCGACAGTAAAATACGGCGAAAGGAGGATTGACCTAACTTAACCATAGGACATATCAAAATTAAGGTGCAACACCAACAGCGACCATAGTGCAATCAACCAGACGGAAAGCGCGAATCGGTCTAGGGTGCCCTGCTGACCAGACAACACAGCTTCAAAACAACATTTAAACACAATTATAGAAGCCACTGTAGTAATCTCGATTCTAAGTGTGCAACACAAAACTTACTCAAATCAAGCATTTGGCTTAAATTGACGTTTGCTTCCTGCTTCAACCAAGGATGACGGCATCTTGTTGTTCGCAGGCCTTAATTGGGCGCTTGCCTCAGGTACAATGCTCTGGCGGGCATTTTCCAGAATTATTGCTGCATTTAGATTGCAATTGAGGGAAACACCACATCGATCGCAGCTATATACAGGTTCCTTGAGAGGCATTTGCTGAATATTGCCACAGCAAGAACAGGTTTTAGACGAAGGAGACCACCTGTCAACCAGTTCTACCTTGGTTCCCCAAAATGCCACTTTGTAGGTCAAAATTCTGCGGAATTCATCAATACCTAAGCTCTCCAGGTCGATCGCTAATTTTTGATTAGCGATCGTGCCAGAGATATTGAGGTCTTCAATCCGAATCTGGTAGTATTTTCGGCTGATAATATCAGTTGTTATTTTTTTTTGCCCCAAAATTCGTCTGAGGTTAGCAATATCTGCGGGTTTTATTGGTAATTTTTGGTAGTATTTCCAGCCATTGTTAGATGCTCTAATTGTTTGAGTACGGTTCCCTGATTTCTGGTTGCGGTTGTACCACCGATTCTTGATCGACTTGATTTTTGATATTTTCAGGATTTGTGGTGCGATCGTGAATAAGCCATCTGACAACGTGGCAAAGCATTTGACACCTAAGTCAACACCAACAGTCTGAACTTGATGCACTCTGTGTAAATTTTTGTCATCAACAGGCAGATTCCAGGAGACCAACCCTTTGTCTGCTGCCCTAGAGATAGTGAATGTTTTGCTATAACTCACAAATGCTATTGGTTGCTTGAGTCTGAATTTTTCCAAACCAGGGATTGTGCTTTGCTTCCTCTTGAGTCGGACTTGGCGATTAGTAAATGGCATCATTGCTTCACCCTTTGCAGGATATACTCCTGATTTGTTTTTGCTGGTGAAACTATCACCTTTCTTTTTAAATTTGAATCGAGTCAAGCCTGATTTACCTAGTCGCCACCCTTGGATAGCTTTACCTAAATTATTCAGTGCTGATGGATAGATAGCTAATGGATAGCCTTTTATCCAAGCATACTCAGGCTTGATTTTTACCTGATTGGTAAAGACTTTCTGAATATCAGCTAATTGTTGAGAATCACTGGCTTTGATTTCTTCAAATTGCCATGACTGGGTTAGTATGGATAATCGCAAGTTATAAACAAGCCTCGCCAAACTTGCACAGCCATCTAGCAAAGAGCGTTCTTTATTATTCAGTTTTAGCTCTTGTTTCAGACTGTACATTGTTTTACCCTATTTGCAGGTATATCTGCAAATATATCAACAGCTAATAGAAAATGTCAATGACTTTCAAAAGGCACAATAGATTAGGTTTCCTCCCACACAATGAAGAACCATTTGATAAAATTCCACTACAAGCCAATGTAAAAGTAGGTGTGAGATCGAAAATAAAGGCGAGAGGGGATTGGCACAACCGTCTGAGACAAAAATTGGATGAATGGCTGCAATAATGGGAGCGAGATACGGAGATTTGAGGGATTTAGGCAGAAATTTTGCACGTCTGGTGACCAGTCTTTACTTAAAGATGCTCAGCAATTTGTTGGGCAAATGGCTGTGATTTGAATCACACTTCCATTTTCAATTCTCGGCTCGATTTGCAGCCGATCGCCCAGGGGTAAAATCTTTCAGGCTGACAGACGGCAGTGGGTTGAAGGTAGAATGGCATAGATGCACGGTTGCGACCGAAGGTAAGAGGCAAAAACTTGTGTCTCGGGCTAGCGATCGAGAGAGACTTCTGGCTCGATCGCACTTTGGGTCGCGAATGCCTTCGAGGGATACCCCATCAAATGGGCGATGCGAGATTTTGCACCCTGGGAAAGATTTTTTGTGACATAGGATTGATGCGGTAACAATAATTTACCTGTCAAACAATGAGACGATCGAGTCGCCGATCGACTCTCACAACCGTAATTCTGACGAACATTAGCCCAAACAGTGCATCCACGCCACGTCAATTTGCGACCTCGACAATAGTCTCATAGAGCGATGAAAAAAAACTCCACCAATTATACGTATTATTACACAAACAACCGTCCCAGATATCATCACGCTTATTTGGTATCTCCCCTTCTAGAAATGCTGGCGACACTTCAGGATGCCAGCCCGACAAAACTCCGAGTTTTGGATCTCGGCTGTGGCAATGGCAGCCTCAGTCACGTCATCGCAGAGTACGGCTGCGAAGTTGTCGGCGTTGACACTTCTGCACCCGGAATTGCCATCTCCCGTCAAAGTTTCCCAGAGTGTCAGTTTATCCAAGCAGATATTTATGAACTCCCCGATACCGATATGCTGAACTCATTTGATGTTGTCTTAGCCATTGAAGTAATCGAACACTTACTTTATCCGAAAGAACTGGCTAAAAATGCCAAATTATGTCTAAAGCCGGGAGGGATGCTAATTATTTCCACACCCTATCACGGCTATTTAAAAAACCTGATATTAGCTATTTCCGGCAAGTTAGAAAAACATTTTACCGTGCTTTGGGACAACGGACACATTAAATTCTTTTCAGTAAAGACCCTGACTAAATTATTGACTACAGAAGGATATACCGACATTAATTTTAAATTTGCTGGTCGGTGTCCCTATCTTTGGAAATCAATGCTATGTTCTAGTAAATTCAAAGAAAAACCTGAAAATCTATAAACTTTTATTGTTTTTAGTGGCGCTCAGTCAGCCGAATTAATTTCCTTAATTGACAATCAGCCATCAGTCCAAGTAAAAGATAAATTTCAGATTCAAAAATAAAATGACTGTTGGCGTTTGGCGCTCGAAAGGCTATGGCGGTTCTCGAAAAAGTAAAGTATGCCCACGGAAGCCACTCCAGGCCTATGCCTTATGTACCTCATCTTTTTGAGAAAGGCTATATTGTCGGGTCGGGGGTGCAAGTTCGATCGGGCTCGATCGGGCGAAAATGCCTGAAAAGACCAATGACCCATGACCCATGACCCATGACCCATGACCCATTAATCGCCTTTGCAATTCTTATTTTTTCCCTGACTTTTCCCTCAACATTCCACAGCGTTTCCACAGGCAAGTCTGAGGTTTTCCACAGATTTCAAAAAGTTTTCCACAGAAATTAACGGTACGGTCGGATCTTGCTGCGGAATTGGGGATTTCGTTAACCTCTTGCCAAATCCCTGATATAAACCTCTCATATGTAAACTTATGTAACAAAAAAGCCTCAAAAGGCTTATTTTTGCGTAAATCTTTTTTTTACATAAAGGAGTTTGTAATATTTTGCAACATTGACAAACCCACCTATTGATACGCACAATGATGCGACCGACCTAAAAAAAGCGCTCTGATTTCGGCTGTGCCTGTACCTGTATCCGGCCGAAAAGGGGGTTCTATTTTCAATTTATTAGCGAGACTAAAAAATGATGAACCCAACAGTCAGTATTTTTGCCGAAATTCCCGAAACGCTGCACGATTCTCTCAAAATTTACCTGGAAACTCATCCCGAATGGGATCTCGATCGAGTATTCTCCGCCTCCCTGTCGCTGTTTTTGTTGCAGAATGCCGATAGCGGTACGCCGGAAGCTTCCCGCAGCTACCGCCAAGCTGCCAGGGTTTATCTGGAAACTCTGTTTCAATCGCCTCAAGACTTGCACAGCAATAATGTAAGTCCTTTTTAGTTAAAGAGAGGGAGAGGGGGAGAGGGGGAGAGGGGAAGATTAATCGACAATTTTTGAGAAAAATGCTTTAGAAATACGGGAGAATTTACCGATTTTCAATTCCCGATTCCCAATTCCCAATTCCCGATTCCCGATTCCCAATTCCCGATTCCCGATTCCCGATTCCCGATTCCCGATTCCCAATTCCCAATTCCCGATTCTCAATTCCCAATTCCCGATTCCCAATTCCCAATTCGTTAATCTGCAAGCGGTTTTGCGGTATGCCCAGCAAAGAGCACAAGCCGTGCAAACCCATGTAACATAAAGATTGCGATATTTTTATATATGTAACATGGAAGTTTTAGATACCTTGATTGTGGGTGCGGGGATTAGCGGTTTGAGTTTGGCGCACGCACTTCAAAAAGAAGCAACGAGTGCATCGCCACGGGCGATTTTGGTGGCTGAGAGTCAGGGACGTGTGGGCGGGAATATCACGACTGCGACAGGGGAGGGGTTTCTCTGGGAGGAGGGCCCGAATAGTTTTTCGCCGACGCCGGAGTTGCTGAAGTTGGCTGTGGATGTCGGTTTGAAGCAGGAGTTGATTTTTGCCGATCGCAAATTGCCTCGTTTTGTTTATTGGGAAAAGAAGCTGCAACCGGTGCCGATGACTCCTGGGGCGATGATTCAGTCTCAGTTGCTGAGTTTTCCGGGGAAACTGCGGGCGCTGTTCGGGGCTTTGGGGTTTGTGGGGCCGGCAATGGGTTCTCAACTTTCGCAGCAGGGTGATGAGGAAACTGTTTCTCAATTTTTCCGCCGTCATCTGGGAAAGGAAGTGATGCAGCGCTTGGTGGAACCTTTTGTGTCTGGGGTTTATGCGGGGGATCCCCAACAACTTAGCGCGGCGGCTGCTTTTGGCCGGGTAACAAAGATGGCTGATGCGGGTGGCGGGCTGGTGGCGGGGGCGCTGCTTTCTGCTAGGAAAAGACCCCCCCAACCCCCCCTTACCAAGGGGGGGCTAAAGACTGTTGCAGACCCGAATATTCCGAAGACTAAGCCGGGGGAGTTGGGTTCGTTTAAAGGGGGGTTGCAGGCTCTGCCAGAGGCGATCGCTGCGAACTTGGGCGATCGACTGAAACTCAACTGGCACCTGACTCGACTCGATCGCACGGAACGCGACACTTACATAGCTGTATTTTCTACGCCCGACGGACAGCAGGAAGTTGAGGCCCGAACCGTAGTTTTGACAACACCGGCCTATGTTACAGCCGAGTTGTTGGAGCCTCTGCAACCGTCCGTTAGCAGCGCTTTACAAGCTTTTACTTATCCTACGGTTGCCTCCGTTGTATTGGCATATCCGATGTCGGATCTCAAGGGTAAATTAGTGGGATTTGGAAATTTAATTCCGAGGGGGCAGGGAATTCGCACTCTGGGGACGATTTGGACATCGAGTTTATTTGCCGATCGCGCGCCTGCGGGCTGGCAAACTCTCACCAGTTATATCGGCGGGGCTACTGATTCGGGAATTGGCAATCTTGACGCCGAACAAATTGTTGGGGAGGTGCACCGAGATTTGTCTCAGATTTTGCTGAAGCCGGAGGCGGCGCAGCCGAAAGTGTTGACTGTGAAAATTTGGAAGCGGGCGATTCCTCAGTACAATTTGGGTCATTTCGATCGCCTGCAACAGATCGATCGGGGCTTAAAATCTTTGCCGGGGCTGTATTTGTGCACCAACTACTTTGGCGGTGTGGCTTTGGGAGATTGCGTGCGGAGAGGTTTTGAGCGGGCTCAAGAAGTGGACGAGTATTTGAACGGATAGTATCGATAGTTTTGAGTTGCTCCGGGTGAGCCACAAGCACTCGATCTAGCGCGTGGGAAGGGTTGGCTTACAAATATCTGGATGTCAATCGAAGATATTGGTTAACCAACCGCTCGTAAAAACCTGGACAAAGCTACCCAAAAGTAGTCAATGTTAGACATCTACGTTAGTAATTTTAGTCCACAGTCCTAAAACTACAGGAATA